>JAAFHQ010000855.1 GCA_013298445.1 Chitinophagales bacterium
GATCACCATGCGTGGCAATCGTACGGGTCGCCCTATGTGGCGACCCATAGGGGCAGCCACGTAGGGCTGCCCCTATGATTAACCGAACATATCGATCAATTTCTTTTTCATGGTGGCAAATTCCTCTTCGGAAAGCACCCCACTATCGCGCATTTCCGCCAACTCTTTCAATTTGGCCAAAATTTCCTGTCCATTGGGTTGTGGAGCTTTTTCAGCAACTGGTGCAGCTGCCTCATTGGGTTTGGCCTCCTGAGGAGTATCCGTACTTTCAGCGGTGCCTTTCTTGCGAATTTTTTCTTCTTTCGCCCACTCTTCAGTCACCTTTTTGCCTTTTTCGAATTTTTCCTTGTAGAGCTTTTTGGCTCTTTCCATTTCAAAATCCAGGATGGTGCCACCTCTTTCAAAATGAATTTTAAACACTTCACCAACCGCATAAGTGGATGCTCCGGCGAAAATGGCGTTAGGAATGGCACTCACTAAATTGAGGATCGGAATAAATTTGATGGCACTTCCGGCAATGGCTTTGCCTAAGGTGGCACTGGTAATGGATGAAACCACGGCCTTACCTTGAGCTTCGGCAAATTCAATATTGTACACTCGGCACAGTTGCCGAATCATATCCAGTTGAACCGCGCCAATAGCCAAAATATCAGCTACTGGAAGGCGAACAAAACCACCGGCGGCGGCGGCAGCTAAGGTGTGCGTACGAATGACGGTTTCAGCGTGTTTTGAACGCTCTACATTTGGTTCACTCATAAAGCTATTTTTTAGCGTGTTTTTGGCAAAATCGAACAATTGCTTTTTCACTGTAGTCAAAATTTGTCTTCAAAATTAAGCCTTTCCACTGCCAGATGCTGAAAATATCGACAAGTGGAGAAAGTTCTGAGATAAAACCATGAATGAAGCACGTATTTCTAAAGTCTTCCTTAATTTTGTGCCCTAATATCTGTGGCAATTGAGCAAGCAATACATTAATTTAGATGGCAAGCTGATTGAATCCAATCAAGCCTGTCTGAGTGCGAACAACCGAGCCTTCCATTATGGAGATGGTTTATTTGAAAGCATTCGTATGATCAATCAGCAAATTCCCCTGCTTCAACTACACTTGCAGCGACTGCACATTGGTATGGCTGCACTGGAGATCAAACCTCCGGTGGATTGGAATCTGGAGTTTTGGAAAGACCAAATCGCCAAGATTTGTCACAAGTGGCCCCATGCCCGTATCCGTATCACCGTTTTTCGCACCGAAGGAGGCTTGTACACCCCCAATTACCATGACGCCCGATTTTTGATCGAAGCCGAAAAGCTAGAGGAAGAACAATACCAGTGGAATAAGGATGGACTGAGTGTAGCCATCTGCAACATCGCCCAAATCCATGCTGGTTCACTGTTGTCCAACCTAAAAACCTGCAATGCGCTACCCTATGTATTGGGGGCCATTTTTGCGCGCAAGCACCAATTGGGTGATAGCCTTTTGCTCAACCAGCACGAACGTTTGGTGGAAAGCTCCAGCTCCAACCTCTATCTCGTACGTGAAGGAATGATCGTTACTCCTCCCCTATCCGAAGGTTGTGTGGACGGGGTTTTTCGCAAGTTTTTGCTCCGCGAAATGCCCAAGGCAGGCTGGAACATCCAGGAACGCCCCATCCGCCCCGCTGATTTGCGACAGGCCGAGGAGGTTTTTTTGAGCAACGCGGTACGGGGAATCCGTTGGGTGAAGTTGTTTGGCGACCGCAATTTTGGCAAACAAAACAGCAAAAAACTCCATGAGTGGGTCAATGAAACATTAGCGGCTTTGTAAAAATGTGATGATCCATGTAACCTTTTTCCAAAAATAGGGGTCATTAGGGGATTCTTACATCTTTGAAGCAAAACAGCAATACCCGATGACCCACAACACACCTACTTCTACGCCTACCAAACGGATTTTGACCGTCGACGCCTTGCGCGGTTTCGCCCTATTGGGCATCATGATTGTCCACATGATCGAACAATACCTTGGTTCTGGAGCCCCCAAGGAACACCAAGATTATGCCGTACACAATGTTGTGGATCAGGTTTTTATGGCCATTTCTGGCATTCTGTTACAGGGCAAATTTTTTGCCATCTTTTCCTTCTTGTTTGGACTGAGCTTTTTCCTACAAATGGAAACCGCCCGTCGCAAAGCAGAACCATTTATTGGTCGTTTTGTCTGGAGGCTGTTGCTACTGTTTGTCATTGGTTTTATCCACAGCCTCTTTTACGCGGGTGATATTTTGAGCATTTACGCCATGGTTGGTTTGGGGCTGGTGCTTTTTTACCGTGCTTCCAATCGAACCTTGTTGATTTTTGCGGGCATTTTTATGTGTGGTGTCCCCAGGTTGATCCTGTGGGCAGTTCGGGCAGCTTACGACGTGCCACCAATGGATTGGGACTCTCTTGATCCTCAGAATGCCTGGTATTTTGACACGGTAAAAAATGGCTCACTATGGGAAATTTTTAAAGCCAATGCTACTAGAGGATTTAGCATGAAACTCTTTTTTCAATTTGATACCAATAGTCGGGGTTACATGACTTTTGGGCTTTTTTTGCTGGGCATCTGGGTGGGCCGGACTGGCTTTTTTGAAAATTTAGCGCAGCATCGACGTTTGTTGGTCCGCCTGATTTGGGGCAGTTTAATTGCGATTGTGATCTTGGCGGTTGGTTTGACCTTCATGTTCAACAACATTAAAGATTACAACAGTTTACCAGCTATGATCGGGATGTCACTGGGTGATATTGGCAACTATTTGATCGCAGTATTTGAAGTAAGTATCTTTCTATTGCTATGTCTGGGCAAACGAGGGCCGGGTATGATTGGCGCATTGGCCCCTTATGGCAAAATGGCACTGACCAATTATGTGATGCAGTCTTTAATCGGCACTTTTATCTTTTTTGGTTGGGGATTGGGGCAAATCGGGGCCTGGGGCGCCAGCATCAACTTTGGAGTGGCCATTCTTGTGTACATTTTGCAAGTACAGTTCTGCAAATGGTGGCTAAAAAAATACCAATATGGGCCGCTGGAGTGGTTGTGGCGGAGTGGAACGCAATTTCGCTGGGCGCCTCTTCGCCGGGAAACTACAGCAGAAATTGCTACCAATTAATAGGCGTCTCTTAACTAAGATGATTCCTTAAGTGCCTTAGGTCTGTCAATTACCCACAAAACCGACAAATCTGGAATTGTGGTTAAC
>JAAFHQ010000856.1 GCA_013298445.1 Chitinophagales bacterium
ATGAGATGGAACGCCGGGTAACGGCCAATACCCGTCTGGTATTCGTTTGTAACCCCAACAATCCCACCGGAAGTATCCTGCCTGCCACTCGGCTGAGGGATTTTTGTGAAACGCTTTCCAAACGCACGGTAGTTTTCAGTGATGAAGCTTATTTTGATTATATTACCGAGCCAGGTTACCCCAGCATGGTGGAGTTGGTTAAAAAGAACGCCAATGTGATTGTTTCCCGTACCTTTTCAAAAGTGTACGGAATGGCCGGTATGCGCATTGGCTATTTGATTGCCCGCCCGGATCTTATCCGGCGCATCCGGGCTGTACAGGTCGATCAGCCCAATATGTTGGCCCTCCATGCTGCCAGCGCTGCCCTTGCCGATCAGGAATTTTATCGCTTTAGTCTGCAGAAAAACGCTGAAGGCAAGGCCCTGATTTGCCAAACCCTTGATTCCTTGAAGCTGCCCTATGTGCGTAGCCACGCCAATTTTGTGTTCTTTAAAACAGGCAAAGACATCAACGGCGTTATTCGCGACATGCGGGTACAGGGTATTGAGGTGGGCCGTCCATTTTTACCACTTTCGGAGTGGTGTCGGGTGAGTACTGGCAAAATGGAAGAACTGGAAGTGTTTAAAAAAGGCCTGATGAAGGTGCTTGGATAGCCAGAACAAATAGAGGTATGCTTGGGGCGTGGCATAACGAAGTCCGGCAGTCAACAAAGAGTCAAACTGCCGGATTCTATATTTAAAAAACATAAAACAGCCTTGCTTATTGCCGAACAATCATCAGACTATCTTAGCCATTACGTCGGCTCTACAAGAAAACAGTGTATCTTCCAAAAACTCCACGTGCCCAGTATCCAAATCGTGTTTGGCGCCAATAATGGCTATTTCTCCCGCTTCGATCATTTGCTCCAGAATGTAGCTGCGGTTGATGATGGCTTTCACCGAACGTTGGATGTTGATGGTGGCTACATTTTCCACAAATTCTGGGTTTTTAGAATTCCGCTTATTCTTATCTGTGGTGTGATCTTCCTCATAAACGGCTGGCTGAATTTTGGACAGCAACTCAGTCAGGTTGCCCATCTCTATATGGTCGCAGGCACCTTTGATGGCGCCACATTTGCTATGGCCCAATACGACGATCAGTTTTGAACCTGACACTTTACAGGCAAATTCCAAACTACCGATGATGTCGGTATTGACCACATTGCCGGCAATGCGAATTGAAAAAACATCGCCCAAGCCTTGATCAAAGATCAGCTCTGCTGAGGTACGACTGTCAATGCAGCTCAGGATCACCGCAAACGGCCATTGTCCATCGCGGGTTTCATTGGCCTGTTGGAGAAGATCGCGGTTGGCCTTTAAGTTGTGAACAAAACGTTCATTGCCTTCCTTCAAAAACTCGATGGCTTTTGCTGGAGTGATGGTAGATTGGGTTATTGAAGTATGCGCTTTCATGTGTCTTTTCAATTTTTTAGTGTGACGAAACGTGGTTGGAAAACTCCATTGTGTATTCGTCCTTGAATCCAACCAAGGATACCTGAATATTTTTATCCTTGGAGCCAATATTCAGGAAATCTTTTACGAGCTGGACTATATCATGGTCGATGTAAAAAGTATCGGTGGCATCAATCACCACTTTGCTGCCTTTGGGTAAGTGGTTCAAAGTTTGTTTGATCGCGGCCTTGTTCAAAAAGGAGACCTCCTGAGCCAACTTCATCGTAATGACTTCGCCTTCGTGGTACTCTTCTTTTTTGAAAAAATACGCCAATTTCAGGTTGGCCCTCAAAATGAAGAAAATACTGACGACTAAACCAATCGCTACGCCTTCTAACAAATCGGTAAAAACCACCGCCACCACCGTGATGACAAAAGGGATAAATTGGTACTTGCCGCTCTTCCACATGTGTTTGAACACCGTGGGGCTCGCCAACTTGTAACCAATCATCAGCAATACCGCCGCCAAACAGGCCAAGGGGATTTTGTTGAGAATGGCGGGAATGCTGACAACCGCAAGTAAGAGCAAGATGCCGTGGGCAATTGTAGCGGTTTTGGTAAGTCCTCCAGAGTTGATGTTGGCAGAAGTACGTACGATCACCGAAGTCATTGGCAAACCACCCAACAGCCCACTCAGGATGTTGCCGGTGCCTTGAGCCAACAGCTCCCGGTTGGTATCCGTGTAGCGCTTCAAAGGGTCTAATTTATCGGAGGCCTCGATACACAGGAGTGTTTCAACACTCGCCACCACCGCAATGGTCAGTGCCACCACCCACACGTCGGGCCGTGCAATCTCTGCAAAATTGGGTAAGGAGAACTGTCCGACAAAATCATTCAAAGATTTGGGCACGGGTAAACTAACCAAGTGGTCTTGGTTGATGGCCAGGCTGGAGCCAGATGCCTTAAAAAATTCGTTGATCAAAACGCCCACCACCACAACAACGAGTGCGCCGGGAACCGCTTTCAATTTTTTCAGAAATTCGATCTTAGTGAACGCAATCAAAATGGCCAGGGACACCAGCGTAACGGTGATTGCCCCCAGGTGCGAATAGTTGACCGCGTCAATCAGGGCTGAGAAGGTATTGTGCCCCGTGTTTTTTTCAATAAAAAAGAAATCTCCTTCATTGTCTACATCATACCCGATTGCATGGGGCAGTTGTTTGAGGATGATGATTACACCAATGGCGGTCAACATGCCTTCAATGACATTGGATGGAAAGTAGTTGGAAATGGTACCTGCTTTAACCAGCCCCAATACAATTTGAATGGCACCTGCCAAAACCACAGCCACCAGGAAGGTTTGGTAGGAGCCCAAAGTCCCAATTGCAGCCAATATAATCGCAGTAAGACCTGCTGCAGGGCCAGAGACGCTCAATTGGGATTTGCTGAGCATACCTACCACAATACCACCAATCACACCCGAGATGATGCCCGCAAAAAGTGGGGCACCACTAGCCAGCGCGATACCCAAGCATAGGGGCAATGCGACCAGAAACACAACGATCCCGGCCTGGATGTCCGTTTTAAAATAAGTTGATCTGTTACTCATGTTGCAAGCAAAGTTGAACGTGCAAAGGCACATTTGAAGTAGATCGTGGCTACAATGCTACCTAAATAGGAATTTTAGATTAAAACAGTGGATGGAAGTTGAGGTACAAATTAAGCCTCGGGAGGAAATTCGAGAAGTGAGGTATAAAGCTCGGATTCCGGCAAT
>JAAFHQ010000857.1:0-858 GCA_013298445.1 Chitinophagales bacterium
GGCACATTGTAGTCGTAACGCGAGTGGACGTGGTTGATGCGCAGGCTTTCACCCTGGCCGGGGCCATCGAGCACCATCAGGGCGACGCCCCGTTCATTGAGCCAATTGGCTGGGCCAAAATAAAGCTCTTCGGCCAGGCTATCCAAACCGCCAAACATGATCATCATGGGAGGGTTGGCCACACCAGCAGGTTTGAACAGATAGCCAGGCAGGTAAGACCCTTCAAAAGGCACTTTGAGCTGCAAGGGTTGGTTGTCCATCAAGGGAATGGCCTTACGGAATGCTTCGATGCATTTGTTGTAGGTCGGCAGTTTGCGGGCATCCGCTGGTTTGAGGAAAAATTCGGAGGTGCGCAGATAGTTGAAAGCGCGAAGGTAGGCCCGCCGGGCGGTGACGCGGTTGCCATTTTGTGCTGCGGCTTCGCCTTCAGCGTATATTTTATTGCCGATTTTGGCCCAGGCCTGGTGAAAACTCTCGTTGTCGCCAGGGGTGATTTCAGCGGCTGCCTCCAGGCATTCCGCAAATTCGCCACCGCCGTAATGGGCTTGACTCAGCGCCCGGTTTAGCTGATAGGAGGGCATGTATTGGTCGGGAAAATAGTGCCACATGGTGATGTATTTTAGGGAAGGTTGGGAACATGAGTCATCACGAATTTTTTCATAATCACTACAAAAGCGACATTTCTTTATCACAAAGGAAAAAAGAGGACACAAAGGACACAAAGCGAAGCGTCGTCAACGTCTAACTTTGTGTCCTTTGTGTTTCTTGGTGCTTTCTTTGTGAAAATAATGTCGCTTTGGAATTATTCTGAAAATTCGTGATCATTCATGTTTTCAACCCAAATTAATGTTTGTGTGA
>JAAFHQ010000857.1:868-3203 GCA_013298445.1 Chitinophagales bacterium
AGCGTGCTCCTTTTTGAAAGAACCATCGCCGCCCGCCCAGGGGTTGGTATTGCCCCATGCATCGTTCGGGTTGTCTTTCAGGTAGTGGATATCTGGCCCGTGGTCGGGGGCGAAAATCAGGCGGGCGCCTGCGTAGAATTCGAAACGATTGCCACCGGGCTCATCGACGTAGATGAAAAAACCTTCGTCGGCTTTGTGACGGGTTGGCGCACCCATAGCGAGTTTGTAGCCATTTTCAATGATCCAGTCGCAGGCAAGCAGAACCTCCTCACGGCTGTCAAAATTGTAGGCAACGTGGTTTAAGGCGGCTTCACCTGGCTTCAAGCTTGGATCGGTAAAGATGGCAATGTCGTGGGAAAGGTTTCCGGTGGTCCAAAGCCCACCGACTGGAGGAATTTCATCCGTAATGCGCACTTCATCCGGGTTGCGCAAGCCCAAACCTTTCCAAAATGCTTTTTCTGCGGCGTAGTTGCTGGTATTGTAAGTGATGTGGTCAAAACGCCGGGGGTTGACACCAATCCGGCGGTTGCTGGCATAACGATCTGCAAATACACTGCCTCTTTTGCCTTCTTCCCGCAGCCAGACCACATCCCAAAATACTTCGTGGAGGTGCCCATCAGGGGACTTGAAGCGGTAAGACTTGCCATGACCCAGGTCACCGTCGTACCAGCCTAAGCCAGCTCCGATGCTTTCCAGGTATTGTACTACATCTTCTAATGCTTCGGGGCTGTCGGCCCGCCAGCCCAGGTGGCCCATCCCCGGGCGATCACTTTGGGTCAGTTTGAGGGAGTGGTGAAAATAGTCACCCCAGGCGCGGAGGTAAACGGAGTTTTCTTCGCGGCCGGTTTCGTCCATACCGGCAATTTCTGTGAAAAAACGTACGGAAGCCTCCAAATCGGTGCTCAGTACTTCTATATGCGCCAATTGAGAAAAGTAATGCGGATTTCGAGCCATCTTGTTGCCAGAGTTGAAATTTAGGGAATTAAATTTCGACAAAAGTAGGCTTAGAGATAGGATATTGGGTAGGCAAATATGGGTTATTTCTGTGCAGAATCAATCCATAGGCTTTTTTTTGCTGGGTTTCCAATTGGTTTTTAGGGCAATTTCAATTGTAAAGTCAGAATTTAGGCTGGGCGTAAGATCCAGGCATTTGAGATCGTCGAGCCTGCTCGCGCAGCGAGCGATCAAGGATCGGCGAGCGCCCCACGAAGTGGCGAGTAGGGCGTTTAACTTAGCCGAAATTTTCTTTTGGGTTTGAGATTTTACACACCACTTCGTGGGGCGCTCGTCGATCCCAAAATGCTCGCTGCGCGAGCGGGCTCGACGGTCGCAGGCTTTAGAGCCTACCGCATTTCAACCTTTTTTACTTTTGCTCAAGCAGAATTTAGACCCGCATTTTCCGATAATAAATTATCAGCAACATCAGCCCTAACAACACCCAAAACCCTGGCTCCGACATCCGCACTGGCTCTTCGCCCACATCAAAGGCTTTTTTTCCAAGCAACACTTGTTTTTGTTTCATCCTCAACAAGCGACGCTGAGATTCATTTTCCAGCACCAGATAAGCAGTTTCAGGGGTAAGCAGGCCCGTATGGAAACTCTTTTTGATCAGGCTTAGCCAGGCACCTTCCCCCAATTCAGGATGAGCTTCCTGGTGTTGCCATTCGGCCTGAAGTAGTGCGGCGGATTCCCATACTCCTTTTTTCAGACTGGCACCAGTTTGGAATTTAGGCAAGCGGACCAATTGTTCGGTAGACAAATACGCCAAAGGCTGTTGTGCATTGGGGTAAGCCACTGCGTCAATGGCTTGTGGTTCCGCACCGCTTGGCGCCGAGTTTCCCCAAAAATCAGTTTCCTCTATAGCCTTATGATTCAAATGATAGTACCGCAAACCGTTGAATACCGAGTGAGCCATGCGTGGTGTGAATTCCGGTAGAATGGGCAAGTTTTCCGTCACCAGCACCATCACTGGGTAATGTTTCAAGGGTTGAGAAGAATAGGTGTACAGGATTTTTTCAAAAGCCCGTTCGGCAAAAAAGCCGCCTACTTTGGCCTGATTTCGAATGGCGTCCTGCCAGTTTTGGTTTTGAGCGAGGGTCTTCACCTCGCGGTTGGTCAAGTGGAAATGGAGGGTTTCTTTCGGCAATTTTCGTTCGCGAATTAAATTCTCCAGGTCTGCAATTTGCGCATTGATGTGCTTTTTACTTTTTGCCGAACAATCCACAATAAAATGATAATGAGGGACTAATTTGACTTTGGGCAAGGTTCCACTTAGGGCAGCAGGGATGTAGGCCACTTGGCCATTGCCGAGAATTATCGGTGCGGTCAAGTTTTG
>JAAFHQ010000858.1 GCA_013298445.1 Chitinophagales bacterium
CTGGAAGCCTATATCACTGGTCAATGATAACAAGTGCCTAAGCTTCAGCTTCATTTGCCTCAAGTGCCTTGAATGTGCATTTGGGGCGGAGCTAGTTTAAAGTTTTTGTTCAGGCTACAAACACCCCATTTTTACCTGAATTTCGTTCCGAAAATGCTCATTTAGCGCTGCTAAACTCTGCTTTTCGGGCCTCTTTCAGCCAAAAATGGATTCGTTTTCGCTTCCGCCCAAAAACCTTAAACTAGCTCTTGTTTCATTCACCTATCAATCCACAATACCTACACCTATGGCCACACTCCTCGTTATTGTCTTTGTTGTTGGTTATGCCTTAATCGCTATGGAGCATCCATTGAAGTTGGATAAGGCAGCCTCCGCCATGCTGACCGGCGTTTGTTGCTGGTTGGTTTTAGCCTATGGTTATAGTTCTATGCCGGCAAGTGCCGGTACTACGGGAACAGTTACCGAAATTTTGGAACATTCCTTGTTTGAACACTTGGGCGAAATTGCGGGCATTCTCTTTTTTCTGTTGTGCGCAATGACCATTGTAGAACTGGTAGACGTTCACGATGGTTTTCGGGTGATAACAGATCGAATCACCACCACGGATCGCATTAAGTTAATGTGGATCATCTCCTGGGTAACTTTTTTCCTTTCAGCGGGACTCGACAACATGACCACTGCCATCATCATGTGTGCCCTGATCCGGCGCTTGATCAAAAAACAGGAAAACATCTGGTTGTTTGGTGGTTTTGTGATCATTGCCGCCAATGCTGGTGGGGCCTGGTCGCCGATTGGGGACGTTACGACTATTATGTTGTGGATTGGGGGACAGGTATCCACGGTGAAAATCATGCAATCTTTGTTTATCCCGGCAGTGGTAAGCTTATTGGTCCCATTGTTAATAGCCAGTTTTTACCTCAAGGGCAAAATGGAAGCAAAAAATTTACATGAAGAGCATATTGACAAGGGTTTTGTTCTACCCGCCTGGGAGAAAAACCTGATGTTGGTTTTGGGGGGCGTGGCTTTACTCTCGGTGCCCGTGTTTAAATATTTTACCCATTTTCCGCCTTACATGGGCATCTTGTTGTCTTTGGGGCTGCTGTGGTACATTACCGAATTTTTGCACAGAGGTGACCCTAAAGAAGTCCAACACGATTATTCGGTAGGTGCCATGCTGCGGCGGATTGATACACCCAGTATCCTGTTTTTCCTGGGCATCTTGTTGGCAGTTGGTGCATTGGACACATCCGGCCATTTGGTTTTGGCAGCTGATTTTCTCAATAATTCCATCGGCAACATTTACCTCATTAATACCATTATTGGATTACTTTCCTCAATCGTAGACAACGTGCCCTTAGTCGCGGCTGCAATGGGTATGTACGATCTGACGACCTATGGCATGGATCACCCATTTTGGGAGTCGCTGGCCTACTGTGCAGGTACGGGGGGTAGTATTTTGATCATTGGATCAGCAGCTGGTGTGGCTTCGATGGGGATTTTGAAGATCGACTTTTTGTGGTACATGCGTCATATTTCCCTCTATGCGCTGGTTGGTTATTTGAGTGGTATTGGAGTTTATTATTTGATGAGCCACGGTTAAGCGCCGAAGGCGCAAAAATTCTTAAGTGAATCCCTTAGGTGAACTTAGGTGCCTTAGGTGGTGAATATATTATACGCCCTGCGGAGCTGGGCTTTTTTTCTTTTCACCACCTAAGACACCTAAGTTCACCTAAGGGATTCACCTAAGCAAAGTTATATTTTATTCTCCTCCTTCAACCAATTCCCTGCCGGCCTGGGTAAAGGCCTCCAGATCGGCCAAAAGCACCTTGGCCTGTTCGGCGATGTTGTGCAGCTCTTCGACGTTTTGGTTCAACTTTTGGCGAATACTGGAAGCAACCAGCACCATGTGGAAGTCGTTGCCAGATTCCAGGACGCTGGTTACCTTATCGATGCTTTGCCCGGCTTCTTTGTAGGTCACATCCCATTTTTTGCGCAATTCAGCGTTTTTACCCAACTCATCTTTGCGCAATTTTTCGTTGTTGATGCTACTGCTCAATTGATCCAGGGTGCCAAAGTATTCATCTGAACTTTTTCCAACGCGTTCGAAATCACTTTTCAGTTTGTTGTAGCGTGCCTGAATGCCCGTCCATTCTTTTTCAAAATCCTTGGAAACTTCAGGTAAGTCAGGATTGGGCTGAGTCAGACTTTCTTCAGCTTCTTGTAGGGTTTCTACTACTTGTGAAGAGAGTTTAACTCGGTTTTTTTCAAAAGACTCGATTGAGCTTTTTAAAACCTCGCCGTGTTTCAATGCTTTTTTAGTCGTTTCCCAGCGGCAAGCGCCTAGGGTGAGCACCAGCAAAAGCAGGGTGCCAGTCATGGTTTTACGAATCATCTTAAGGTTGAATTGCTTGTATAAATGACTAAATCGTCCTGTGCAGAAAAATATTGTGGGTAGAGACGCACGGCCGTGCGTCTCTACTGTATTATTTTTTCAGCAGCTCCAAAATTTTGTTCACACTGTCTCCTACGGTAAAATAGTTCAAGTGGTGGCATTTGGCATCAAAAAATACAGGTGCAGGCTTGCGTTTGACAGGTACCCGCTTGACGCTATTGACTCCTACCGCGATGTCGTTCGGTTCTTTATAAAAAAGTGCAGCAACGTTTTTAAATAATTTGTTGACTAAACGTTTGGCCTGATTGTCCGTCTCCAAAAACTGGTCGAGGTGCCCGGCAATGACATAATAAGGAATACCAGGATCCTTGCTCAATTCCAGATTTTTGAGAAAACGACCTTTGCTCTCATAGTTCATCTGTTCTAGGCTGGTTGTAAGGCTTTGGGAACCCTTCAAAATCCCCATGATGCTGCCAATTGCCGGTATGGCTAAACCTATATTGACTGCTAAAGGCAAGAGTAGTAAAGCATTGTCGCGGTATTTGACCAAATTGGATAGGTTCGAACCTCCATTGGGTGTGCCCGCCAGGATGAGTTTGGTTACTACGGTATTGCCTCCCATTTGTTCAATATAGCAACGAGAAACCAGGCCGCCCATGGAATGCGCCAGGATCGTGAACTTTTTTCGAAGCATACCTCTTCTCTCAGCCTTAATTCCTACTGCTGCCAGTGCTTCTTTCAACTTCCCAGCATTGGCATCGATGGTGGAGTTGAGGTTTTCGTAATCGTAGGCGAGCACGAGGT
>JAAFHQ010000088.1 GCA_013298445.1 Chitinophagales bacterium
TTTGTACCATCCGCGTAGCCATTGATGAAGACGCCATTTTGGAGGACATCATCATCGACAAAGACACCCGCCTTAAGGAAAGAATCGAGGTATCCGAACGCATGAGGGCCGAACTGGTGGACACAGAAAGCCAAGCTTTTAATATTCTCTCACTCAATGCCAAAGACCAACTGGTGCAGCCCACTGGTTATACCCAATGGTTATTTCGAGTGACTCCTCTGCTGGAAGGTGAGCACCAATTGCTGGTGAAAGTCTCCATTCTTGAGTTTGACCCAAACACCAAAGAATACGTGCCCCGCGATGTGTCGGTACTGGAAACGGTGATGGTCACAAGTGTCAGTCAGCTCAATGAGGAGGAAGAAGCTCCACTGAAATCGATTGGAGAGTCTATCATGATAGGTTCCGCAGATAAAAAACCCAACATCAATATTGAAAAGCGTAATTTTGACCCAGTGCTTGAAATCACAGGAGGAGGCGAGCTCAATCTTGATGATTTTAAAGATATTTTGCAGCCCAATGTAAAAAGCACTGGTAAAAAAGAAACGAAAACAGAGTCAAAGCCAAGCCCCGGTCCTCCCAAATTTTTAGAACCCTCCGACCCTTTTCACAAAGGAATGGCCTTAGTAAAGGGGGGCGGATTACGAAAAAACAGCTTTTTTCCGAAAGATGATGTAGTGTCGGAGGAAAAGTTGCCCAGTCATTCAAAATCGGATGATTTTCACCTCATCAAATCTCCTGTGACCTATGCACAGTGGCGAGCTGTAATGGGCAGCAACGCTGCTGGTTTCGAGGGCTGTGAGGAGTGTCCGGTTGAAAATGTCAGTCGGGAGGACATTCAGGCATTTCTCAAAGTGCTGAACGCCCAGACCGGGCGGCAGTATCGCTTGCCGACTGAGGCGGAATGGAAATTGGCGGTAAAGGCTGGGTACCGAAAGCGTTCAGGGATTTGGCTGGCACTATAATTTACTGCGCAGTTTTACCAGAGATAAATAGCCAGAATGAATAAATCACCGGGACAAAAATAATAAACAATAGACAAATCAGAAAGACGGTATAAAATCCCAGGCTGCCCAAAAATAAAGAAGCCAGGAGCAAAATAAACCCACCCAACATGTATACCCGTCCACCGAGGCGATGGGTTTTCTGCCAATTTTGTTCGTTGTTCAGCGTCCATGGCGTGCGAATGCCAATGAAATAATTCGGTTTAACGGCTTGTAGATAATTGCCCAGAAACATCAAAAATATCGCCAGAATGGGGAATAGCCCAGCCCGGAAATCAAAGTCTGGATATATTGCTGACAAGAGGAAAATCACCGAAAGGGCGGAAATCAAGGACAATACCACCACGCGTAGTCCAAAATATTTCCCCCCCATACTTTCGATGCGGTTTTTGGGGTCGAGAACTGGCACCAGCAGTAAGATCAAATAAAGGAGAATAGACAGCGCTGGGATCAACCACAGCAAAATATTTTTGTCGTTCCAGTCATCAGCCTTACCATAAAGATCATAATGAGTAGCAATGGTTTGAGGAATTTTTTCCCAAAACCAGTACAATAAAAAAGAGGGCGCCAGTGTAATGAGCCACAAAATCCACTCCATTTTTGCAAACAGCTTTTTCATGATTTTCCATTTTTAAAACCGATGAACCAGGCTAAAACATCATCAATCACCGTGGTATTGAGGGAATAAATCACAAACTGCCCCTGCTTTTCCGCAGTGACCAGGTTGGCTTGTTTCAACAAATCGAGGTGATGAGAAATGGTGGCTTTGCCGATGTTGAAATGCTCCGCAATTGCCCCTGCCGACAGGTCGCTTTGTTGAAGTAGTACGAGGATATCGCGCCTGGTTGCATCGTTGAGTGCTTTGAATACGGTGTTCATTGTGCTTTGTTCATTGCAAAGATAGGGAATTAAATTCGATATTTCGATAACCATCGAAATATTTTTTAATGCTGCATTAAGGATTATTTCCGCTACTCATTTTTGTCAAAACTTGATCATACAAGATGTCATGCGACCCTTCAAATACCGTCAAACGAATGTTCCGGGATGCTCTCTGGTACAAAATTGCCCGGTCTCCTAATTTTTCGGGTGGATTTTGAGTAGGAAAGGACCGCGTTTTTAACATCAACTCCTTATCTTCTGTTGATACATACCGCGTTTGGTCCTTTTCCTTATAGTCCTTCAAAAGTTTGTTGTAAAAATTGATGGACTGGGAAATAGGAACCGAGCCGGTATACCCATCGTGTACCCCTACATAAATTTGCAAGAGGCTATTCTTGCGTTTGCCCGTGGGTGTTTCCCAAAACAATGGTGAACGTGCCCTGGCTTTTTCCGCATCAAAAGCCCCATTGGCACCGATGCATTGCACAATCTCAGCGGCGTATTTGTTCTTGCGTTCTACTGATTCTGCATACCAGGCCTCCAAATCGGAAATAGAAGCCCAGGCTGAAAATCCACGAATGGCGTGCCGCGAGCGCATGTAAGTCGCCAGGGTAGCATAACCACCACCGCTGTAACCCACCACGTAGATCTGTTTGCGGTCCACTTTAAGGTTTTTCAGGGCCCAATCGATGGCTTCATCGATGTCTGAAAGCACAAATTCACTGCAACAGGCTTTGGGATGATTGTTGACCCCTCTGAAATTGGGGAAAATATAATTCCAGTTTTTAGCATGCACCTGCGTGGCGATCATGCCTTTTTGAGAATCGGCAGAGTTGCTCCAGGAATGCAATTCGACCACCAGCGGTTGAGGCGTTCCTAAAGTTGATTTGTCGTAGTAAAAAACCTGGGTAACCCCATCCAATGCCGAACGAATGCTGTCTTTGCGAAGGTAATCGGGGCGTTGAGCGATCGCCGAAAAGCAAAGTGTAAAAAGACATGTGATCAAAAGGGACTGTTTCATAAGGAGGTCTTTGAGTTAACAATAAACCAAGATACGATGCAGGTGGCTATTGCCGTTAAAAATTGAAAAAATTGAAAAAAATCCCTTCCCCCCTTGCACATTTCTCAAAAGCCTATATCTTTGCAAGCGAATTGAAAAAAATCAATCATGACTGTAGCAGTTCAAAACAACAATTGGTGGTGGCGTCTGAATCATTCCGTTCTCGGGTGAAGTAGATAGCCATTGATGTTGTTAAAAGAACATACAGCGCAAAAACGGCTTGTCGGATCACTCGGCAAGCCGTTTTTGTTTTTATACCCTTTTGAAAAAGTTGAGGAAGGTTGAGAAAGTTGAGGAAGGTTGAGGCTCCGCGAGCGGCTTAGACAAGGAAGCGTCTAAGTTATATGCGGAGCCTCAACCTCCCTCAACCTTCTCAACCTTCCTCAACCCCAAACAACAACCATGATCGACACGACCCAACAAATTCACCTGCGCACCCACATCAAAAAACAACTGGCGGATATGGTCACGCCCGTTTCGGTTTTTTTGAAAGTACGCGACCACTACACCCAGCCCGTGATGCTGGAAAGCAACGATTTTAGCAGCGCGGAAGATTGCTTCTCGTACATCGGCCTGCAGGCAATTGCTGAAATTCAGGTTAAAAATGGCCTCATCAGTACCTTGCTGCCCGATGGCGAAACGAGCAGCACTCCGGTTATCGATGTCAACACGGTGCCCGACGCCTTGCAGCACTTTGCGCAGCAATTCAGCGTTGATCAGGATACGCCTTATCCCGTGTACAATGGCCTTTTTGGGCATGTGGGCTTTGACGGGGTGCAGTATTTTGACACCCTGAAATTTGACTCCTCCAAACGCAAATTCGACATCCCTGATATCCGCTTTACTTTGCATCGCTTTATCATTGCGATCAACCATTACAAAAACGAGTTGTACCTGCTGGAAAACCTCATGCCGGATCAACCCTCGGAAATGGACAAACTGGAAGCCCTTTTGCGCAGCCAAAAAGTATCCACCCACGAGTTTCATCTGGAAGGTAAGGAGGAAAGCAACCTCAGCGACGATGAATTTATGGAACTGGTACGGGTAGGCAAACGCCATTGTCAAATTGGAGATGTGTTCCAGATCGTTTTTTCCCGCCAGTTTTCCCGCCAGTTCAAAGGAGATGAATTCAATGTTTACCGCGTCCTGCGCTCCATCAACCCCTCTCCTTATCTCTTCTATTTCGACTACGGCAATTACAAAATTTTTGGTTCTTCCCCTGAAGCACAGATGGTAATCCGCAAGGGTGTTGCACGCCTGAACCCTATCGCGGGCACCTACCGCCGCTCGGGCGACAACGCCGAAGATGCCCGCCGTGCAGTTGCCCTCGCCGAAGATCCCAAAGAAAATGCCGAACACATCATGCTCGTGGACCTGGCACGCAACGACCTCGGCCGCCACGCTCAAAATGTACAGGTACGCAAATTGAAGGAAATTCAGTTCTTCAGTCACGTGATCCACCTCGTTTCGACCGTAACGGGTGATTTGCCCGATCACGCCAATCCCGTGCAGATTTTTGGCGATACTTTCCCGGCAGGCACCCTTTCCGGAGCACCCAAATACAAAGCCATCGAACTCATCAACCAATACGAAAACCAAAACCGCTCGTTTTACGGCGGAGCCTTGGGCATGATTGGTTTTGATGGTTCCATCAACCAGGCAATTGTGATCCGCTCCTTCCTGAGTATGGACAATCACCTGTACTACCAGGCTGGGGCAGGAATTGTGGTGGACAGCAAGGAGGAAAGTGAATTGCAGGAAGTCCACAACAAACTCGGCGCTTTGACCAGAGCCTTGGTAGAAGCTGAAAAAATCTAATCCATTCCTAAAGCTAATAAAAACAACCAGCATGAAACTGCTCGTTCTCGATAACTACGACTCGTTCACGTACAATCTCGTGCAATATTTCCAGGAAATTCTGGGGCAAAACGTAGATGTGTACCGCAACGACGCCATTTCACTAGAAGATGTTGGCCAGTACGACATCATTGTACTTTCTCCTGGTCCGGGTTTGCCTAGCGAGGCAGGCATTATGCCCGAACTGATCAAAAAATATGCTTCAAGCAAGTGCATTTTGGGCGTATGCCTAGGGCATCAGGCGATTGGAGAAGCCTTTGGTGGCAACCTGGACAACCTTTCCAGGGTGTACCACGGCGTTTCTACCTTGATGAAACAATTGGGCAATGACGCCAATTTTTTCCAGGATGTACCGATGGTATTTGAAGCGGGTCGTTACCACAGTTGGGTGGTGAACAAAAATACCCTGCCGCATGACTTGATCGTCACGGCGGTGGATCACCAAAACGAGGTAATGGCGATGCGCCACCGCGATTATGCGGTTTTTGGGGTGCAATTTCACCCTGAGTCGGTGATGACACCAGATGGCAAAAAAATGTTGCGCAATTTTCTCGATTATTGTGCTGAAAAATTGGACACTAAAGCCGCAGTTGCATAACTAAGGTGCCCCTTAGATTTCTTAGGTTTGATTTTTTCACCACCTAAGAAACCTGAGACACCTAAGAGGCACCTAAGTCCTTATCCGAACAAGTCCTTTGCAATGAAACAATATTTGAATCGGCTTTACGAGCACGATAAATTCAGTCGGGAAGAAGCCCGGCAAATCCTGCTCAACATCGCCGCTGAGCAATACAACGAAGTCCAGATCACGGCCTTCGCCACGGCCTTCAACATGCGGCCGATCACCCTGTCGGAGTTGCAGGGTTTTCGCGATGCTTTGTTGGAACTCTGTGTACCCCTCGATCTAGGTGGCCGCGAAACCATCGACATCGTAGGTACGGGTGGAGACGGCAAAAATACCTTCAACATCTCCACTTTATCTTGCGTGGTGGTGGCCGGAGCCGGTTATCCGGTGAGCAAACACGGCAGTTATGGGGTTTCTTCCTCGGTGGGTTCTTCGGATGTATTGATCCAAATGGGCTACCAATTCAGCAACGATCAGGATACTCTGTTGCGCCATTTGGATGAAGCCGGCATGTGTTTTTTACACGCGCCCCTTTTTCACCCTGCCTTAAAAGTTGTTGGCCCCATTCGTCGGCAACTGGCTACCCGTACTTTTTTCAACATGCTGGGACCATTGGTGAATCCGATTCAACCCAAATACCAAATGTTTGGAACGTTTAGTATGGAGTTGCTACGCATGTACCAGTACATCATGCAGCATTCCGGGCGGCGTTTCGCCATCGTTTACGGACTCGACGGCTATGATGAAATTTCTTTGACCAGCGATTTTAAAATGGTCAGCAACGACAGTGAACGGATCTGGTCGCCAGTGGAATTGGGTTTAAAGAAGCTCAAGCAGCAGGATTTGGACGGTGGTGAAAATTCTGAGGATGCAGCCAAAATCTTCATGGCGGTATTGGAAGATAAAGCAACCGAAGCCCAAAAAATGGCAGTGATCGCCAATGCAGGAATGGCCATTAAAGTCATCAAACCTGAACAATCGGCGGAAGACTGTGTTGCAGAGGCGCGAGAGAGCATTGAAAGTGGGAAGGCCTTGGCGGGTTGGAAGAAATTGGTTTCATAAATTGATTTTCCTAACGGGACATTAATAGGAACACGGATGACACGGATAACCACGGATTTAAACGGATATTTTCGTCTACGACGAAAACCTACTTTTCACGCCACAGGCGTGAGCCAATCCGTTTAAATCCGTGGTTATCCGTGTCATCCATGCTGCTATTAATGTCGCTTTTGAATACTAAAAATGAACATTCTTGACAAAATTGTAGCCCATAAACACTTGGAAATAGCCGAGCGCAGCGCCAAAACACCGATCAGCGTTCTGGAGCAAAGTCCGTACTTCACCCGCTCGACTTACTCCCTGCGCGAATCTCTGTTGAACCCCGAGCGGACCGGCATCATCGCCGAGTTCAAACGCCGCTCACCCTCCAAAGGCGACATTAACACCAGCGCCGATGTGGCCACAGTGACCGCAGGATACACAGGAGCCGGTGCTTCCGGTTTGTCCATCCTCACCGATGAACAATTCTTTGGCGGCAGCAGCGCCGACCTGATCGCGGGCCGCGAAGCCAATCAGATCCCGGTTTTGCGCAAAGACTTCATCGTACACGATTACCAGGTATACGAAGCCCGAGCGATTGGAGCTGACGTCATTTTGTTGATTGCGGAGTGTTTGGAGGGGGATCAACTGCGAAGTTTGGCCAAAACCGCTAAGTCTTTGGGTTTGGAAGTACTCATGGAGGTCCATTCGGGCGATCAGTTGGAAAAACTCTGCCCGGAAGTAGATGTAGTTGGGGTCAACAACCGCAACCTCAAAAACTTCCACGTCAGTGTTCAAACCTCCATTGACTTGTTTGAGCAAATCCCGGCAGAGTTCCTCAAAATTTCCGAAAGTGGCATCAATGATCCCCAAACCATTATGGAACTCAAACAAGTGGGGTTTCAGGGTTTTTTAATTGGGGAATACTTCATGAGTGATGCGCATCCAGAATTGCGCTTTGCAGAATTTGTGCAACGTCTTAAAAAACTAGAAACCCAATCGGTATGAGAGTGAAAGTATGTGGCATGCGCGAGTCGGACAACATAAGTGCCTTGAGCCAGTTGCCAATCGATTTTATGGGCTTCATTTTTTATCCTGCTTCGCCCCGTTTTGCGGGTGCCAATAAGAAGTTGGAAAAATGGCTGGCCAAAGAATCCCCAACTGCGCTGAAAAGCATCGCCCGAGTTGGTGTTTTTGTCAATGCAGAGCTGGAAGACCTCCTCAATCGCATCCACGATTATGAGTTGGACTACATCCAGTTGCACGGCAGCGAAAGTTCGGAATACTGTAAGGAGCTCTTCAGTTTGTGGGACTTCAGCAGCATCCGCCGCGCTTCCATCATCAAGGCCTTCAGCATCGACGAAAAGTTCAATTTTGAAACGGTTAAAGCTTACGAGCCTTATTGCAAGTACTTCTTATTCGATACCAAGGGAGCTTCTTTTGGTGGCAACGGGGTACAATTCGACTGGTCATTGCTCGATCAATACAAAGGGGAAACACCTTTTTTGCTCAGCGGCGGCATTGGCGAAGAATCGGCTGAAGCCATCAAAAAACTGAAACACCCACAACTGGCCGGCGTCGACATCAACAGCAAGTTTGAAACCGCACCCGGACTAAAAGACATTGCAGCGATCGAACGTTTTATTCAAAACCTAAACAATTAAAAAGCACAGCATGATAGCGGTTGACGAAAGAGGATATTACGGCGAATTTGGTGGCGCTTACATCCCGGAGATGCTCTGGCCCAACGTGCAGGAGCTACGCGAGAATTACCTGAAATTTATGGCTGAGCCCGATTTTCAGCGTGAATTTCAGTCCCTGCTCCGCGATTTTGTAGGCCGCCCTACCCCACTCTACCTGGCCAAACGGTTGTCCGAACATTTCGGGGTAACCATCTACCTCAAGCGGGAAGACCTTTGCCACACTGGTGCCCACAAAATCAACAACACCATTGGTCAAATCCTAATGGCCAAACGCCTGGGCAAAACGCGCATCATCGCTGAAACGGGTGCCGGACAACACGGAGTGGCCACAGCCACGGTATGTGCGCTCATGGGGCTTGAATGCATCGTATACATGGGCGAGGTGGACATCGAACGCCAGGCCCCCAATGTAGCGCGTATGAAAATGCTCGGTGCGGAGGTACGCCCAGCTACCAGCGGCAGCAAAACCCTGAAAGACGCTACCAACGAAGCCATCCGCGACTGGATCAACAACCCTGTGGATACGCACTACATCATTGGTTCAGTAGTCGGGCCTCACCCTTATCCAGACATGGTTGCCCGCTTCCAATCGGTGATTAGCGAGGAAATCAAATGGCAGTTGGAAGAACATACAGGCAAGGATTACCCGGATGCAGTCATCGCCTGTGTGGGTGGTGGCAGCAACGCCGCAGGAGCTTTTTACCATTTCCTCAATGATACCCGGGTGCGCCTGGTTGCGGTAGAAGCGGCCGGTGAAGGCATCCACAGTGGCAAGAGCGCTGCAACGAGTGTGTTGGGCACCAAGGGCGTGATCCACGGCAGCCGAACCCTATTGATGCAAACGGCGGATGGGCAAATTGTGGAGCCACATTCGATTTCTGCGGGTCTGGATTATCCGGGCATTGGTCCCTTGCACGCGCACCTGATCAGCTCGGGCCGCGCCGAAGCCATCAGCATCACCGATGAAGAGTCGCTGGAAGCGGCCTTGTTCCTCTCGCGTCGGGAGGGCATTATTCCAGCATTGGAATCGGCGCATGCACTGTCGGCTCTACGCGTCATGAAATACAAGCCAACGGATGTGTTGGTTTTGTGTCTGTCGGGGCGTGGGGACAAGGATTTGGCGACGTATATGAAACATTTGTAAATAGGTTGAGAAGTTGAGGGAGGTTGAGAAGGTTGAGGCTACCGCGAGTAGCTTTGACAAGGACGCGTGTAAGTCGTTCGCGGTAGCCTCAACCTCCCTCAACCCTCTCAACCTCCCTCAACCTTTTTTCCAATGAACCGCATTGAACAACTCTTTCAACGAAAAGATAAAAACGTACTCAATATCTACTTTACGGCTGGCTATCCAGGCCTGAACGATACCGAAGACATCATCCTGTCCCTGGAAAAAGCGGGTGTTGACCTCGTGGAAGTGGGTATGCCCTACTCCGATCCACTAGCCGATGGCCCCACCATTCAGGAAAGTGGTACGGCGGCCCTAGAAAACGGCATGACCTTGCAACTGCTCTTTGAACAACTAGCAGCGGTGCGCAAAAAAACCGAAATGCCCCTGATCATGATGGGCTACTTCAACCAGGTCATGCAATACGGCGAAAAAGCCTTTTTTGAAAAAGTGGCTGAAGTGGGGGTAGATGGTCTGATTTTACCGGATCTGCCTTTGTTTGAATACGAAAACCATTACAAAGACCTTGTAGAATCGCTAGGTTTGGCGGTGAGTTTTTTGATCACGCCCCAAACCGAGCCGGAGCGCATCCGCAAAATTGATGACTTGACGCACGGGTTCATCTACATGGTGTCCAGTTCTTCCATCACTGGGGCCAAGAGTGAAATAACCGATACCCAAATCGCCTACTTCAATCGCATCAATGACATGCACTTGAAAAATAAAAGGCTGATTGGCTTTGGGATCTCCAATCATGAGACTTTTGAAACGGCTTGCCAGTATGCCAATGGGGCAATCATTGGTAGTGCGTACATCAAGGCGTTGAAAAACAATCCGAATGTGGCGGATTGTACGGCGGAGTTTGTAAAGATGGTGAAGGGTTAACTCCTGAGGTGTATCTTCAGTGCCTTAAGTTTCTTAGGTGGTGAAAAAAAAATGAACCACCTAAGAAACCTCAGACACCAAAGGTACACCACAGGTGATTGTATCTTGGCCGAATCTGTCCATTTTTTGTCTTCCCTTTCGCCCCTATCTCCCTTATCTTTGTGGCAATAAGCAATGCCATGTCTAAAAAAATTGCCTTTCTAATTTCCCCCAAAACTCATTTTCTCGATTTGGCCGGACCTGACCAGGTTTTTTATGAAGCCATCGATTTTGGGGAGCCCTTTCAGTTGGAATACTGCAGTTACACTTCGTCCAGCTATACCTCTTCTGGTTTGCACTTCGACCGATTGCGGCCGTATGAGCAAGTAGAACTCAAAGGTGGCGATTACCTTTTCATCCCCGGTATGGATGCCAAATTGATCGTTGAAAACAAACTGGCGCCACCAGAATTGTTGGCCTGGTTGCGCACGATTTATGCCAGGGGAGTCAACATCTGTTCGGTCTGTACTGGGTCTTTTATGCTAGCGCACAGTGGCTTGTTAAATGGCAAAAGTTGCACAACCCATTGGAAGTATACCCAAAAGATGCAAAGCCTCTTCCCCCGGGCCAAGGTGAAAGAAAATGTGTTGTTCACCGAGCAGGATGGCATTTTTACCAGCGCCGGGGTGGCTTCTGGGATTGATTTAGCCTTGCATATTTTAGAGAAAGAAGCGGGCCATTACCTCACCCACAAAGTTGCGCGCGAGTTGGTGGTCTACATCCGTCGCGGCGGTAATGAAGCGCAACACAGTGTGTTTTTGAGCTACCGCAATCACCTGCATACGGGCGTACATCAGGTGCAAGACTGGCTGAATGAAAACCTGCACAAAAAGTACTCCATTGATGATCTGGCCGAGATGGCCCACATGAGCACCCGCAATTTTACCCGGATTTTTAAAAAGGAAACGGGCATTACGGTCAGCGATTACATCACGCTCTTGCGCTGTGAAAAAATCAGGGAGTTGAAGAAAAAACCGGATTTGTCGCGGCAACAAATTGCCCAACACATTGGTTTACAAAGTGATCGACAGCTACGGCGCGTGATGGCGAGTATGGAAAGTTGAAATACCCAATTTTAGTTAGATTGTATATCTTTGTTGGAACAAAAACATCAAACAGCATGAGACAACTCATCAAATTGGGTTTAATCCTCGTTGTAGCCATTCTGGTCTACAATTATTTCTTTGGTGATACGCAAGAAAAAGCCCAGTCAAAAGAAATATTCCACAAGGTAGGCGAACTGGGTAAAGCTTCCTGGTCCTTACTCAAATCCGAAAAAGCCAAGCTGGACGATGGCAAATACGATACGGCGATTGACAAAATTGGCAATGTGTACGACGACCTGCGCAGCCGTGCCCGTTCCACCAATGACTCCGAATCCCTACAACGTTTGTCGGAACTGGAACGTGAACGCCTCGCGCTGGAGCAGCGAATGGCCGAAATCGAAGCGGAAAAGGATCTCCAGGCCAGCCGTAACCGCCCCTTGGGAACGACCCTTGTCGCCGATGAAAAAGAACTCAAAATTGACCTGCGCCGCCTGCTGAGCGATACGGAAACGTTGATGCGGCAGATGGAAAAAGAATAGTTGAATGGTTAAATAGTTTAGGGTTGAAAAGAAGTTTAAAAGTAAAAAAGACCATTTTACTTTTACGCCTAGAATAATCTTTTCAACCCTCTAACTTTTCAACTTCGTTTCAACCCTTCAACCCTAAACTATTCAACTTTTCATGTCGAACATCGCCACTCGTCGCACTCGCCCAAACTACCTCTACTCCATGATCAGCGTGGCCCTGGTACTCTTTGTACTGG
>JAAFHQ010000859.1 GCA_013298445.1 Chitinophagales bacterium
GTGCGAATGGCAATGGGGCCGAGGATGCTCAAGGCTTCGTTTTCTTCGGCCAGCTGGGCCAGTTTGTTGAACGAGCGGGCGATGTCTTTTGGCGTAGCCACGTTCATCTCCACCCCCATTTGGCGGGCAAAACGGGCGAGTTCTTCCACCTTATCCAAGTTGGGCTCGTCGTGTACACGGTAAACGAAGGGGATTTCCGCTCCCTCTTTGGTGCCTTTTTCGGAAACATAGGTCGCCACCTCGCGGTTGGCCAGCAACATGAAGTCTTCGATCAACATGTGCGCGTCCTTGCGCTCTTTGGTGAAGACCTCGATGGGTACACCCGCATCATCCAGGCGGAAGCGGACTTCTTCCGATTCAAAGTTGATGGCACCTTTTTTGAAGCGCTCTTTGCGGAGTTTGTGTGCAATTTTATTGAGCACTTTTAATTCTTGAGCAAAGTCGCCTTCGACTGTATCCAATACTTCTTGTGCTTCTTCGTAAGAAAAGCGACGGTTGGAGTGAATCACCGTTTTGCCAAACCAACGCTCCACAATTTTTTCATCCTTGTCAAAGGTAAAAACTGCGGAGAAGGTCAACTTATCCTCATGTGGGCGCAGGGAGCAAAGTTCGTTGGACAATTTTTCGGGCAACATCGGACAAACGCGGTCGACCAGATAGACCGAAGTGGAACGGGCCAGCGCTTCTTTGTCCAAGGCCGTATTTTCATGCACATAATGCGTCACATCGGCAATGTGTACACCTACTTCTAGATTGCCATTGGGTAGGTAAAGGAAGGAGAGTGCATCGTCAAAGTCGCGGGCATTTTCTGGGTCGATGGTGAACGTGGGCGTTTTACGCATATCGCGGCGAATGGCGATTTCCACTTCCGGAATTTCCGTGCCCAGTTCTTCTGACTCTTTGATGACTTCGGGGGGAAACTCCAGGTTGAAGCCATTGTTGATCAGGATGCCCTTCATCTCGATGTCGTGCGATCCCGCTTTGCCCAATACATAAGTCAATACCCCCATAGGTTGGCGGTATTGCCCGCCAGTCCAACTTTCGATTTTGACCACTACACGGTCTTCATCTACGGCATTCATGATTTTGGCGGGATCGACAAGAATTTCTAAGGAAGAAGGTGGATCGGTGACCACTACGGCGTAACGGGGGTGAATCCAGATGGTGCCGACAAAATGCTCGCGAGCGCGTTCCAAAACTTCCAAAACCTCTCCCTCTGGGCGGTTGCGGCCCCGGGGCACCCAGGCTTTGATTTTGACCTTGTCTCCGTGCAGGGCGGTGTTCATGTTTTTAGCGGCCACAAAAATATCGTCTTGTTGGCCTTCTACCGTGACATAACCAGCTCCCGAGCGGGTCATGTCCATGACGCCATTCAGCACTTTGCGGTCTTGACCGAGCAGAGCACCACTGCTGCCACGCAGTTTGTATTTGAAGTCTTCTAACTCAATGATGTAGCCGAGTTTGACCAGTTCCTGACAAGCGTGAAGAACGGAATCCTTATTGTTGTCGATGTTGAGTTTTTTGGCAATTTGCTTGGGGTTCAAGCGTCTTTTTGGGTCTTTTTGAAAGAGGAGCAATACGTTTTTTTGCAAGTCTTTAGCGGTCAGTTTACGGGTGTCTTCTTTCCCTCTTTTAGGGTGTCTTTTTCTCATTTGGTTAAAGGGTTATAATCTGCCCTTCCGGCAGCAATTCTAGTTTTTGAGTGCGGGTACCGGAAGCGTCGTAGTTGGTGTCCGATGTAGATTGCCCGGATACCATTAAAATCGTCCAATCTTCATCGATTGTAGCTACTGAAGTGGTTAACGCTTTGCCATCATAGAAAGTTCCAGCGATGACTTGTTTCTCAATGAGCTGGCCTTCTTTACCCACAGTCAGTAGCACGAATTGATAGTTCATCAAATGGGCAACCCAGTAAACCACTGCATGAAAATCATAGGTTTCCGGGATGCGAAAGCAAGGGACGAATTCGGTGAACTCATCCACCTCGTCTTCCTCCAGAGGGATGAGGTACTGCTCGATCATGCGTTGAGGGAAAGGCTCATTGCTTTGACTGAAAATGCGACTGCTCTCATCGGTCAAAGTGATGGGCAATTTTACTTCCGGAAACTGTTCCAGAAAACCTGCAAGCGATATGTTTATTTCTTCTGCCATGTTAAAAATCGCGAGTTGATGCCACAAAAGTCAAAAAAAACAATTAAACATTTTGAATGCGTGTCTATTATTTAGACTCGTTCAAAATTAAAGTCAATGGGGTAACTTGCGTCACACACTTTTGTGCATCTAGCCTCAAATATATAGCTTTGTAAATGTTTTAGGCACAACACTTGAAAATCTTCATTGGTTGTTGCTGCCGCAAAAATACACAAAACACAAAACGAAAACACATGAGTTGGCTGACAAACACGCTTTCGCCAGTAGGACTGGGCTGGTTTGGCGGGTTCCTGACTTCTTCCATTGGTAAAAAAGTACTAATGGCGCTGACGGGGCTTTTCCTGATTTCTTTTTTACCCATTCACCTATTAGGCAATTTGTACTTGATGAGCAATGATGGTGGACGTGATTTTAATTTGTATGCGGAATTCATGACGCACAATAAAATCATTAAAGCGGTTTCTTACACCCTTTACCTGTCGATTGTATTGCATGCGATTCAAGGCTTGCTTTTGTGGAGACAAAACGCCAGCGCACGTGGGCAAAATTATGCTGTAAAAGTTACCCGTGCTGTAGGTACCAATGCCCGGGCTGCTACCCGGATGGGCTGGTTGGGCACCATCCTGCTGATTTTTATCCTCTTGCACATGTACCAGTTCTGGTTGCAGATGAAATTGGGTAATGTACCGATGGCTTCCTATGACGGAGAAGTGATAAAAGACCTGTATACTCCCGTTATGGTCGCTTTTGCTGACCCAATTTTTGTGGTGATCTATGTGGTTTCGATGATTGCCATTGCTTTTCACCTTTGGCATGGTTTCCAAAGTGCCTTCCAGACCTTGGGCTTGAACCACAGCAAGTATACAACTTTCATCAAGGCATTGGGTCATGCCTATTCGGTTTTGATTCCTGCGGGTTTTGCGATCATTCCCATCTATGTTTACGGCGACACCATGGGATGGTGGTAAAACGGGTTTGAGCGTGATAGTGTGAATGTGTGAGTGTGGGGGATTCTACGAAGCTCAAAATTCCATCATTACGCGA
>JAAFHQ010000860.1 GCA_013298445.1 Chitinophagales bacterium
AAACTGGCCTGCAGATTTTTCACCTGAAGGACATCCGTCAAAAACTCACACAACTCGTATACCTTGTTACGCAGGGCAGTAGCTTCGGTTTCCCGTTTTTCATCGTGCAAATGTTCCTTGAGGTGCAGCACACAACTACCCGAGGGGCCTACCACGTAATCGTATTCCGCAAAATTCTCGATGAACAAGCGGTTACAATCCAGGCTTAAATGTTCAAACCCGCTGTTGGCCATCGGTTGGCCACAGCAGGTTTGATTGGTGGGAAAACCGACCGTACAGCCGAATTTCTCTAACAATTGCAACGTTGCAATGCCCACCTTTGGGTAGAATTGATCAACGTAACAGGGAATAAATAAACCAACTTTCATTGCTTCTATCTTCAGGTCCGTACTTGCAGACTAAACTACAAAGTACGGATTTTTATACTCCGGTAATAAACGGTATTGCCGTGATCTTGCAAGAGAATATGTCCCTTGTCATTCAGTCCAAAACCTTCAAAAGTATTGTACTTGCTGCGGGCGACCAGGGCGGCAAAGATATTGCTTTTGCGCTCGTATTCCAGCACTTTGAAGCCATTCAACCAGTGTTGTACGATGTTGTTGGGCATAACCACGATCCGGGCCTGGCACCATTCACCAATTTTGCGTTTGAAACGGTTGTCCAACTTGTAGGAGGGAATCAGGTCGTACAAACTGGCCAGGGTGCGGTTGCCTGCGGCACCCATTTTGGCGTCAGGGTGTAATTCATCGTCCAACAATTGGTACTCCAAGCCAATGGCAGAGCCACCTTTGCTATCGAATTTTTCACTCACAAAATACTTCACGCCTGAATTGGCCCCAGGAGTGAGTTTGAAATCAAAAGTCAGTTCAAAGGCGCTGAATTCTTCCTTGCTCACAATGTCGCCAAAGCTGCGCGATTCCGAACCATCGCTACCCTGGATGTTCAGTACACCGTCTTTCACCGCCCAACCTGCTTCGGGAGCTGTGGTTTTAAAGGCAGAGCGCCAGCCGTCCATATTTTGTCCGTTGAACAACAAACGCCAGCCTTGTTTTTTCTCAGATTCGGTCAAAGAATTGGGCTTGAGGTTGATGATCGGACAATCGTTGATGGGTTTGGCTACGATGTTGGCCCCGGTTTGGATGCGGATGTTGCGCCAGCGGATGGTTTTACCGGCCAGTTTCTGGTCGTTTCCAATGGAGTGTACTTGGAGGGCGATAAAGCCTTTTTCCACCAAGGTATCCACCAAATTGGCAGTGGGAATGTCGTTGATCCAGGTGCGGATTTGGCCGTCGATGGCTTCGATGCGGTATTTGTTCCAGGCACCATTTCCTTTGAATGCTTTTTGGCCTTCGGGGTTAAAGTTGAGGTTGTACAACCATTGGCGGCGTTGTTCGTCGTACACACCACCGGACCAGGCGCGGGCGGAGGGATCCACTTCGCATTGTGGGCCGTACACAACATCCTTGCCGTCGTTGCCTTTGCGCACATTGCTGCGGAACTGGATGCCTGAATTCATTTCACCACCGAGCGACAATTCCAGTTCAAGCACAAAGTTGTCATACAATTTATCTGAGCACAAAAAGGTGTTTGGGGTATTCACCATTGTAGTACCCACGATTTCACCATTGGCTACCGCGTAAGTTGCATTGCCCCCTTTTTTGTTCCAGCCAGTGAGCGTTTTGCCGTCAAATAGGGAGGTCCATTTTTCTTTTTGAGCTGAAACACTCAGGCTGAGGCCCAGCATAAGTACCAAAGATAGCGTTACTTGCTTCATGATTGTGATGCAGTCTGATCGTTAAATTTATTAGACTTTATGCCCAAAAAGCTTTTGTTCAAAAAGTCTATTTTCAAAGGTAAAGACTCGAAACGCTGCATCCACCCTGAACTCACCTGCTGAAAAAGGAAAAATTAGCTTTTGATCACTTTGCGAGAAATTTGGGAGCGCCCGTTGCTGATGTGTATAAAATAAACCCCTTTTTGCCAATGTCCGGTTTGCAATTGTAGCTTGTTAAAAGCATTGCTACCCAGGTTTTGAGCCAGAACAATTTTCCCATTTGCATCAAACACCTTGAGGTTCCAGCTGGATTGTTGTTCGGGTGTTTCCCAATCCAGATTTAGGCTAGTGCCAAACGGTAAGGGATAAGCTTTGAGCGTATTTTGGGGCAAATTGAGCTGCGGCGCACTGGTTACAACGTTACTGAGCAGGGATTGAAGCGGGTAAGCCAAAATGGATTTGCCATGGGTTCCCACCACCAATTCGTTCCGTGCTACATTCCATGCCAAACTGTAAGCCGCGATGATGGGCAAATTAGCTCCTAGGCGATACCAGTTTTTGCCCGCATTGACACTGGCATATACACCGCCATCGGTGGCGGCAAACAGAACATTGTCCCGATAACCAGGCAGTACAATGAAGTCGTTAATGGCTAGGGGTGGTAGGTCGCCTGCCGCTGAAATCCAGGTTTTTCCGAGATTCCGACTGACGTGCAAGTGTGGCCGATTGTCATTGCTCTTGTACCCGGAATGGCTCACATACAGTGTGTTTTCATTGCTCGGTGAGGCTTTCACGGCAGTGACGTAGCGTTCGGGCAGGCCTGGGTCGATACGATTCCAGGATGCGCCCGTATTTGAAGTGTACCAGACATTGCCATCACTTGTCCCCGCCATAATCAAGTCAGGGTTGAGCGGAGATTCCGCCAGACAAGATATGGTGTGAAAATTGCGCCCAAAAACATCGCCATCTGTCAAATCTGGACTGATGGCTTGCCAAAACACAGCTAAGCCAGTGCTGTTTTGATACACTTTCTGGGTGGCCGTATACAATATTTCGGGATCGTGGCTACTCAGGATAAGTGGCGCGTCCCAGTTGACCCGGTCGCTGCGGTTGATGCCTTGCAGGGCCAGTTGAAAATAACTGCCCCCATTGTTACTGACTCGCAGGGTGCCATTTTGGGTCTGTGCCCAAACAATCTGCGGATCAAAGGGATGAAAACGCATTTGGAACCCGTCACCACCTTCGATGCGTTGCCAATCCTGATTCAAGGCATTACCCTGTATTGTGCCATGATCCTGGGCGCCACCGTAGTAACGATTGGGAAAATGCGGATTGTAGTCGATGCGGTAAAATTGGGTGGTTGGGATGGACTCGATGTCGGTCCAGGTTTTGCCCCCATCATTGCTTTGATTCA
>JAAFHQ010000861.1 GCA_013298445.1 Chitinophagales bacterium
TCCTACCTTACACTCCCACTCTTTCTCTATCCATATTCTATCCAAGAGCTGAAATCCCCCTGCTTTTAAACTTTTGTAATAGTATCCTTCGCATTTGAAATCATATTTTTCATCCATAGAGCACGTCAATACGACATCTTTCGGCTCGTGCGGGCCACAATAAACGTCTGTAGAAAAATAGCAGCGCAAATGATCGAATGGCGCATAACCGAGCATTTTCCCATCCAAACCAATGGAAACCTGTTGGCTCAAAACCTTCCCGTGGTCGTCTTTAAGGATGAAATCGCCCGCCAACATTTTGCTTCTGGTGTAATAATAGACTGGATTTGGAAAGGGATGGTCTGGCGAGAATTTATTGGCGATTCGTTTGAAACGGATGGTCATTTCTGGCAGCTCTGCCGATGTTGGTCTGTATAAAATCAGGGTGGTGTCTTTTCCATATTGCCAGGAGAAATATGCGTCGCATTCATAATTGAAAAAGTGCGTGTCGGAAATCTTGTAAAAGTTGAGCGAATCTGGTTTTAGCGCGCTTATCCTCAAAAAGCCTTGCTCGTTAATGCGATTGCCATCGGCCATTAAAAAAGCCGAAATTTCAGGGTACAGGTCATGATCGTGTAATACACTGTATCCAATGGTCATACTATCCTCCTTTAATTCTTGACTATTCACCCGCAACCCGACCGGATAATTCAGTTTAAAGGCGTCTTTTGATTTCAGGCTGCTGCGGGTTTTTTCAAACGATTTCAGGTAGTCTTCCGCGATCCAGATGCCCTCCAGGTTTTTGACCTGATCGACTAGTTTGGGTTGAGTACAAGCATTCAGGGAGATAAAAAGGCAGAAAATGGTGATTTTTATGCTCATGTTTTGGGAGACCCGATTTTAGATGGATTTGAGTCAAAAATACAACTTATGCTGACGACTACTCTCAAAGAGCGGTGTCTGTCTGCGTTAGTACGCGGCTCATTCACTTTGTATTGTAGGTTTTTGCGCTTATCTTTGAAAAGTCGAACAGGGGAGGCAAGACAAAATCTCCAGGGGGCATGGCCTCTATTAAAAGCCATTTAATTCAGTATTATGCACAAAAAAGTGTTCATTTTTATCTTTTGTATTTTGGGGGGACAAATTTCCGCAAAGGCCCAAGTCGGTTATCAGACGGACTCCTTATATATAGCTGCCTTATCGTATTATCTGATTACTTGTGATTCAAACCATCAAAAATTCCCACACATATACCCTCAAATAGACACCCTGTTTCTTGAAAGGACCGATGAGATCAAGGAAGTCCCAAGCGTCATTGAAGGGAAGGCAATTATTGAGTTGACCAAAGAAAATTTTCGAAAAACATATAGAAAACATCGAAACAGATTGACGCACACCAAAGTGTTCCCAATAGAAATTATAGGATCGGAAATTGAAATTACGATTATTCCATATCATGGGGCTTGGGGTAAAAAGACATTGAGTCTTGCATTGAGTGATTGGACCAGTGTTTATTTTAAATATGATTGCGATAAAAGGAGCTGGGTTTTCAGCAGGGTGGAGACAGGCGGGATATGAAATGAAGGTGTTTGGCTTTGTCTGGCCCTTCTACTCCGCTGGCGCGAGGCTCCTGCCCAATACTGTCTGGAACAATATAAAATGTCCAAATTTGCCGGATGAAGCATGGCAAAATTAGCGCTTTTGACCTGTTCAACCTTGTTCCGGACGCTGACTTGTGTTCATTGTGCGAGTCGAGCCAGGTTGATTACCAAGTCAAAAAGTTGAAAGGCAAAACTGTTTTACAACTGCTTTTGCATGGGCTGTTGTCAAGAAGGGAGTTGTCCTGGCGCATCCTGGAGGTATTGACAGAGGGGCATCGATTCAGGCGTCTGGCAGGATTGCCCCCAGACTTCGGGACCGACCACAGTTCTCTGGCAGAACGTGTCAGCCACATAAAAGTGGATTATTTTAAGGCCGTATTTGAACGGGCGTGCCATCTTGCAGAGCAATACTGCCCTGCACCGGTGTTGGCATCCCACAAAGTAGTGAGTTGCGATTCGACTTTTGTAAAGTTGGCTGCCTCTCTTTTAAAATTTGAGGGCATGAGCGATGGGACAAACCTCAAAAAAATACAGGACCGTCCCTCTGCGATGGTTAAATTCAGTGTCGGCTTCAACGGCATAGGGGTCAAGGGGGCCAAGTTCTATCACACGGCAGAACATAAAAGCGATGATTTATCGCTACGGGAATTGATTGGCGAACAAGGATGGGAAGACGATGAAATTGCTGTTTTCGACCGTGGCCTGCAAAGCCGCAACGCATTCGATGAGTTTGGTCAAAAGGGGATCAAATTCGTCACGCGCCTGAAGAGGGGCGCAAAGGGGACTATCAGGTATAAAAACCTTGGAGAACTGACACAAATACAACAAGATGAGCCAATCATTACTGACACATTGGTGATCTGGCATGACCTGGAAGTGGTCCTGTATGGGAAAACGGGCCGAAAAACCCAGAACACATATCGCCTGATTGAAGCCAGCATCATAGAAAGCGGAGAGGACATTTATTTCCTGTCTAATATTAAAGACGGCCTGAGTTGTGAACAGATTACCGAAATCTACCGCAAACGGTGGCAAATTGAAGTGTTTTTCAAGTTTTTGAAGCAGGAATTCAACCTGCGTCACTTTTTGTCCAGAAATGAAAACGGCATTCAAGTCGTCTTGTATTCAACACTAATAGCAGCAATGCTTATATTGGTTTACAAACATTTGAACAAAATAGAAGGATATAAAATAGCCAAACTCCGTTTCATCAATGACCTGGAAACGGAAATAATGAAAAAAATCGTTGAAATGTGTGAGGGAAAGCCCGAATTGGTAGACTATTTCACCATCTGGTAAGGTTCCAGACAGTATTGGGCAGGAGCCTCGCGCCAGCGTGGGCGAGGCTCCAGCCCAGCGTGCGCATGGGGCCTAAAACAAAGACTAAGTTTCCCTCAGCAGCGAAATCCCGCTCCAAGGTATCCTTAATGGTAACCAGCGTTTCCCTATCTGTTGGTTGGTAAAATTTGTAGAAAACAATCTGGCTGAACTTTTGAAAAAACGCTCTTATGCCCCGTCTCTCTCTTTTAATATGTTTGCTTTTTTATCCACTTCAGCCATTTTTCGCGCAAAACAATCCTGTTCTTTCTTGTTCAACAGATGATTTT
>JAAFHQ010000862.1 GCA_013298445.1 Chitinophagales bacterium
GTATGGCTAAACACCACCGGCGATGTATTGAGTCCGGCGCAACAAGTCAACTTTGAGCGCTACATTCAGGCGGGAGGATCTTATGTGGGCATCCACGCCGCCTCGGATACTGAATACGGCTGGCCCTGGTACAACAAACTGATGGGCGGGTATTTTGCCAGTCACCCTGGCAATCCCAACGTACAAAAGGGGACCATGACCGTAATGGATCGGACCCATCCATCTACGCAGCACCTGGATGCCACATTCGACCACACTGACGAGTTCTACGACTTCAAATCCCTGCGGACCGATTTGATTAAGCCGCTGATTAAAGTGGATGAAAAATCGTACAAGGATGGCAAGATGGGCGATTTTCACCCCATGGCCTGGTACCATGAATTTGATGGTGGCAAGTCCTTTTATTCCAATTATGGCCATACCTGGGAGTCCTTTTCGGACCCTAAAATCGCCAAACACTTCATCGGTGGTTTGACCTGGGCCATGTCCGAAAAACTGGATTACAGCAAAGCCAAAAGTGAACAGGTACCTGATCCGGCTCGCTTCAGCAAAACAGTACTGGTCAACAACCTCGACGAGCCAACTGAACTGGCTGTTTTGCCAAATGGTAAAGTGTTGTTCACCGAGCGCAAGGGCAAACTGAAAATGTGGAACCCGGCTACCGGCAATATAAAAGTAGTGGCCAATATGCCCGTCTTTACCGGTAACGAGTATGGCTTGATGGGCTTGGGTGCTGACCCCAACTACGCACAGAGCAAACGCCTGTTTTTGTATTACACACCCAACGACAACTCAAAGGAAAATCGCCTTTCACAATTTACTTATGACGAGGCCAAGGACACGTTGGTTTTTGCTTCCGAAAAAGTCGTCTTGCGGGTTCAAGTTAAAAAAGACGGCTGCTGCCATACTGGCGGCTCTATCGATTTTGATGGCAAAGGCAATCTCTTTTTGAGCACTGGCGATGATACCAATCCTTTTGAGTCAGACGGCTACGGTCCGATGGATGGTCGTCCCGGTCGCAGCGGTTTTGACGCCAGATATACTTCCTCCAATACCAACGATTTGCGGGGTAAAATTCTGCGGATCAAAGTACAACCCGATGGCACTTATACCATTCCGGAGGGCAACATGTATCTGGCAAGTACTGCCAAAACTCGTCCCGAAATTTTTGTGATGGGCTGCCGCAATCCTTACCGTATTTCGGTGGACAAACACACGGGCTTTGTGTATTGGGGCGATGTAGGCCCTGATGCTGGCGAAGACAGTGCCGAGCGTGGCCCCCGTGGTCATTGTGAATTCAATCAGGCCCAAAAAGCAGGTTATTTTGGCTGGCCACTTTTTGTAGCCAATAATAAACCTTATCGCCGCTGGGATTTTGACACCAAAACTGCAGGTGCCGCCTACGACCCCAAAGCACCAATGAACGAAAGTGCGCACAACACGGGTTTGATTGAATTGCCCGCTGCCCAGCCGCCACTGGTGTGGTATCCCTATGTGACATCCACCGAATTTCCGTTGATGGGCAAAGGTGGCCGCAACCCTATGGCTGGTCCTGTTTATTACGCCGACGATTTCAAAAATGCACCCAATCGTTTCCCCAACTATTACAATGGCAAGTTTTTCGCCTACGATTGGATCCGCGATTGGATCATGGTGATTACGATGGATGAAAACGGCAAGTACGCCGACATGGAGCGTTTTGCACCCAATGTCCCCTTGTCCAACCCCATGGACATGGCGTTCCACACCGACGGTACCTTGTACATGTTGGAGTATGGCAAAAAGTGGTTTTCTGCCAACGAGGATGCTACCTTGTTCAAAATCGAGTACAACCCGGGCAATTTGCCTCCGATGGCAAAATTGGAAGCCAGCACTACGGCGGGAAAAAAACCGCTTAGCGTAACCTTGAATGCTTCTGCCTCCAAAGACCCCGAAGGTCAAGCACTGACTTATGACTGGGATTTTGGCAATGGTAAAGGCAGTAAGAGCCCCAATGCGATTGCGAAGTACAAAAAACCTGGATATTATGAAGCCGAACTCACGGTAGCTGACGCCCAGGGCAAAACTTCCAGCTCCAAAGTGGGCATTCGGGTCGGTAATGAAATGCCGAAACTGGACTTGACCGTAAAGGGCAATCAAACCTTCTTTTTCCCTGGCAAACCCCTGGATTATGCCATCAAAGTAAGTGACAAGGAAGACGGTGAAGTGGGCAAGGGTATCAACAGCGAAGATGTGGCGGTAAGTTTGAACTACATCGAAGGGTTTGACCGTACGGGTGTGGCTCAAGGACACCAAACCAACTCGGGTTTTGTCGCAGGCAAACGCCTGATCGAACTCTCCGATTGTAAGTCTTGCCACCAGATGAACGACAAATCAGTTGGCCCATCTTTCATGGATATTTCCAAGAAATACAAGGACAGTTGGGAGCCCGTTGCCGGGATTTTGGCCAATAAAATTCTCAAAGGAGGCAAAGGGGTATGGGGCGAACAAGCCATGAATGCCCACCCACAGTTGACCAAGTCTGAGGCTGAATCAATGGCCGAATATATTTTGTCATTGGCCAAGGATAAAAAACCGGAAAACCGTCCACTCGCGGCATCAGTCAACCTGAGCGAACACGAGAAAAAGCAGCCCGGCATGTACATCCTTAGCGCCAGCTATACCGATAAAGGGATTCCAATGGTGGGCGCTTTGATCGCCAGCCAGACGATTGCCTTACGTTCTCCGATCCTGTACGCAACTGAAGCGGATGCCAATCGGGAAATGATGCGCGCACGGGGCAACAGCCCGATGCAAGTAGCCAATGACAATGCTTACCTGCGTTACAATGGCATTGACCTGACCGGTGTTTCTGAAATCACGGTGTACACCAAAGGTTTTGGCATCGGCGGGAAAATTGAATTGCGCACGGGCTCACCGGAAGGGGCACTACTGGCCGAAACCAGTTTCCCCAAAGGTGATAAAAAAGATGTGCCCTTAAAATTTACTGCCGCTGCTCCCGCTGGGAAACAGGATATTTTCATCGTATTCCGAAACCCGGATGCGAAGGGGAATTTCCTGGGAGGCGTGGAGAAGTTTGAGTTTAAATAATTTTTAATACGCAGTAAGCAGCTTCGCTGCTTGTTTTTGTAACCGCGACGACGCGACGACGCGACGTTATGTGTGCTTCGAGATCGGAAGAGC
>JAAFHQ010000863.1 GCA_013298445.1 Chitinophagales bacterium
TCTTTCTCCGGTGGTACGATGTGCCCCAGCTACATGGCCACCCGCAACGAAAAGGATACCACTCGCGCCCGCGCCAACGCTTTGCGCGAGTTTTTGACCATGAATACCAAGGCGAATCCCTTCGATCACCCCGAGATTTACGAGGCGATGGATTTGTGCCTGTCTTGCAAGGGTTGTAAGTCGGAATGCCCTTCCAGTGTGGATATGGCCACCCTCAAGGCGGAGTTTTTGTACCACTACCAAAAGGCCAATGGTACGCCGCTGCGCAGCCGCGTTTTTGGCAACATCGGCAAAATCAACAAGCTGGCGGCCAGGATGCCGGGATTGAGCAATGCGGTTTTGGGCAGCAAAGCGCTGGGCGGTTTGGTAAAAAGAGTACTGGGTGTAGCACCCGAACGTTCCTTGCCCCCGGTAGGCCGCAGCCTGCGAAGTTGGTGGAATCGGGAGGGTAAAAAACTGGCGGTGAATGGCACGCCGAAAGGCAAAGTTTACCTGTTCTGCGACGAATTCACGAATTACAATGACCCCCACATCGGTGAAACGGCCATCAAACTCCTGCTCCGACTGGGCTACCAGGTGGAAATGCCGCAACATCCCGATTCTGGGCGGGCTTACTTTTCCAAGGGCCTCTTGAAAGAAGCGCGGGAGTTGGCCATTGCCAATGTACGTTTGTTCACACCTTTGCTGAGCGCTGAAACGCCCTTGATTGGCATTGAGCCCTCGGCGATTTTGGGTTTCCGCGACGAGTACCCCCGACTGGTACCCGCTGCCGAACGGGAAGGTGCACAAGCCCTGGGGCAGCACGTCTTTTTACTCGAAAACTTCCTCTTGCGCGAAGCTCAGGCTGGCCGCATTGGCCCGGATGATTTCACCGACGAGGCCAAACTGGTAAAAGTACACGCCCATTGCCACCAAAAGGCAATTGTTGGTGCAGAGGCGACAGCGCAAATTTTGACTTTGCCCCGCAATTATTCGGTGGAGCTGATTCCATCGGGCTGCTGTGGCATGGCGGGCTCCTTTGGCTACGAAAAAGAGCATTATGAGGTGAGCATGCAGGTGGGGGAATTGGTGTTGTTTCCGGCGGTGCGGGCAGCGGGGGCAGAGGAGATCATTGCGGCACCAGGGACGAGTTGTCGGCACCAGATTTTGGATGGGACGGGAAGGAAGGTGAAGCATCCGGCGGAGGTGCTGTGGGGGGCGCTGAGGTAGTGATAGTTCGCATCTCGTCCTAAAATAAGATTGTATTCAAAGTGATCTAATTTAAAATCTCACATTACGCATTTTTTACCGCAGAGTTAACGGAGTACACGCAGAGTTTCACAGAGTTTTAAAGTTATAAGGAGTTTGCCACCTGCAGTGGCTGGAGTTCGGGCACCAGAAAGATCTTGCGTAAAATCAAGCATGATTCGAGCACTTGATAAATGATATCCAACCAAGTTTCAACAATGGCGACCTCTGAGACCTCTCTGCACCGCAGGTGCCCTTTAAAAACTCCGTGAAACTCTGCGTGTACTCCGTTAACTCTGCGGTAAAAGACTACGGTTAGTGTGCATTAGTGATGCTCATCTTTACTTTCAGCAGATGAAGTCTAAGAACAGCCCTGCGCAAGGTGAGTAAATAAGCGCCAGTTCCTACCCTTCCTCCCTCACTCCACATCCAACGCCTCAATCTGCGCCTTATACTCCCCCGGCAGCAAAATACTTTTCAACAGCCAGTCCATTTTCATCAATCTACTGATTTTATAAAGCGGCACGACCGGAGTCAGCAGTGAAAAATCGCTGAAATGCAATAGCTCCTTCACCCGATCAGGAACTACCAGTTTTTGCCCTTCGATCAAAACCCGAAACCGCATGGCTCCCAGGTGTTTTTTGTACTGTTGAAAAAGATCGATGCTGAAGGAGCTTTGTTCCAGGTCGGCGGCCAGGTGTGCTGCCCTTACGGGTAGCCATTCGGCGTAGGTAGGGGGCAGTTCTTGTACACCCATCCGTTTACCCACGCGATAAAAAACGTCATAAACCTCCGCTTTTTCGGCCTCATTTAATTGTCGTTCAAGCAATTCGTAAGCGGCAATCGAATAATAAATGAGCATAAAGAGCACATCGCGATAAGCCCAGTCGGGGATTTGTGCGCCGCGTTTTTTTTCCACCGCATCGTGAATTTGCCGCATCGTATCAATGGCAGCATGGGCGCCCTCCAAAGGCGCAAAAACGATCCTCCTGGCGTATTGAACGGTAGAAAACAGCCGACCTAAAGGATCGGAAGGCAACTTACCCGTAAAGTACAGCCAGTCCACCGCTTTATTCAAGGCAAATTCAGCAGCAGCCCCTGCAAAAATGAAGAGGATGGTGTCGCTTTTACCCCAAATTCGCCGGACGATGGAATGTTTTTCTACAAAATACTGCATACATTGCTATGGTTTGTTGTTAAATGAGGAAAAGGTTTAGACTCATTTATACAACGTAAAAATATCCATAAACAGCTAATCCAGCCCAATGAATAAGCTTATGCTCCTATTTTCCCTCTGCTTTCATTCCCTTGCGCTTCTCGCTCAACAACCCGTACCTATCAAACCCCGCGTGCTCATCAGCACCGACATCGGCGGCACCGACCCCGACGACAATCAATCTATGGCGCACCTGCTGATGTACAACGACCTGTTTGACCTTGAAGGGTTGGTTTCTTCCCCTTCTTATGGCAGTGGCAGCAAAGCAGAGATTTTGCGCATGATTGGGTTGTACGAAAAAGATTTACCCAAGCTACAACAGCATAAAAAAGGTTTTCTCTCCCCCGATTATTTGCGCTCCATCAGCAAACAAGGGCGGCGTGGGGCTGCTCCTTACCGGGGTTATGCCCAAGCCACGGAGGGTTCTGACTGGATCATCAAATGTGCGAAAAAGGAGTCAACTCATCCCCTCTGGGTATTGGTATGGGGCGGATTGGAAGATGTGGCCCAGGCCTTGCACGATGCCCCGGAAATTCAAAGCAAGATTCGGGTGTACTGGATCGGTGGTCCCAATAAAAAATGGGGTGTCAATAGTTACGCTTACATCGTGGCACATTTTCCAAACCTTTGGTTCATCGAAGTCAACTCGACGTATTACGGCTTCTTTTCCAACAACGCTGTACTCGACAGTGTAAAAACCACCGATTACTACGACAAGTACATTCAGGCAGCGGGTTTT
>JAAFHQ010000864.1 GCA_013298445.1 Chitinophagales bacterium
ATGGGTAAAGGCCAAAGGCAATCTGGTGCTGGTTAATCCGGGCATAGCTGTGAACCCAGGTGTAGTAGTTGCGCTGCTTGACAACTGGGTGAATGTTGATCCAAACACAGGTGGTTTGACCAAGATCAACTTTGTGGACAGTGGCAAAAACATCGCAACCTGGGGTCAGTGCTCCCCACAAGATTGTGACTGGGGCAAAACACAGGTTGTTGCCTTGAATGGCAACCCGAATTATACCCACCAGGCCATTTACAATCAAGGATTCGTGGTTCGCACCCTCTTCATCAATAAACAGGCAACTGGTATGAAGGTCGTCATGGTCAGTAAGTACAATGATGCCCGAGGAACACAGACAGTGTCCATGACGTTTAAGAAAGCGTAAAAGTGAAAAGTGAAAAGTGAAAAGTGAAAAGTGAAAAGTGAAAAGTGAAAAGTGAAAAAAATATACCAAATGGTGAAATCCAAAAGGTGTAATCACTTTTCACTTTTCATTTTTCACTTTTCACTTCTAAAGAAAAAGGCAAAGCCCAGTAAAATCACCACCGCCAATCCGGCAGGCACCATCCAGATCGAAGTCCAGTTGTGCACGCCATCGGCATTGTACATATCTACTACATAGCCGCTGATGTAGGATCCGATGAACATACCGATGCCGTAAGTAGCCAGTGTAATCATCCCTTGAGCGGAACTTTTAAAGCGCACCCCAGCTTGTTGCTCGGTATAAATTTGGCCCGTTACAAAGAAAAAATCGTAACAAACACCGTGTAGAATAATCCCCACAATCAGCATCCAGTAATTCTCCCCAGCATCGCCATAGGCAAAACAGATGTAGCGAAGTGCCCAGGCCAACATGCCTACCAGTAAGATTTTTTTAATGCCGTAACGAATCAAGGCCACTGGCAGCACCAACATGAAAGCAATTTCGCTGATTTGTCCCCAGCTCATTTTGCCAGCGGCTCCTACCATTCCCGCTTCGTTCAAAAAGGGGTTGGCAAAATTGTAATAAAAGGACAGCGGAATACAAACCAGAATAGAGCCGATGAAAAAGATCAGATAAGATGAATTCTTCAGCATGCCTAGCGCTTCCAGCCCCAGGATATCACTGATGGAGATTTTTTCTTCTTTACTTTTTGGTGGAGGAGTGTTGGGCAGGAAAAAGCTAAAAACACCCAATGCTGCTGAAGCAATCGATCCGATCAAAAAGGTTTGATCCAGGGACTTTGTTTTTTCCAAGGCCAAATACGCAATGATGTTGCCCACCACAATCCAGCCGATGGTTCCCAACACCCGTACTGGAGGGAATTCTTTTGCTGTATCACTCATTTGTCTGAAAGCGACCGCATTGACCAGGGCCAAAGTGGGCATGTACAACAACATGTAAGTCAGGATCAAGGGATAAAAACCATTAAAAGTACTTTGTTGCCCTAGCAGGTACAATACCACAGCACCAACTAAGTGCAAAACGCCCAGGATGCGCTGTGCGGGAAAAAAACGGTCGGCAATCAATCCAATGAAAAAAGGCGCAATGATGGCACCAATACTCACGGTTTGGTAGGCCAGGCCAATTTGTACTCCAGTAGCCTGAAGATTATCTCCCAGATAGGTTCCCATCGTAACATACCAGGAACCCCAAATCAGGAACTCCAGGAACATCATGACCATCAATTGAAAGCGTGTCGTTGTACTCATATTTTGTGAAAGGCTTGGGTGTGTTAAAAGAAATAATGAACGGGTAAAAGTAAAAAAGACGGAATAACTTATGGTGAAATTTCTTTTTAATTTTGTGAGGGGCAAATAAAATCTCAGAATGCGCTAAATATTCCTAAATTTCGGTCATCTTCAAAATCAAATTTTTCAATCTATGAAGCTTACACCTTTTGCCAAAATTTTAATTCTGGCGCTGGTTGCCGTGGGGATCTTTTTTGGGGTACGTAAATTTTTGCCACAAAACACCACCACATCTACGACCAAAACTGAAGAAACCACTTCACCGGCCAGACCTGTGGAGGAAGAAAAAGAAAAACCCAGTACGACCAAAACAAAGAATACCACTTCCCGCCCAGCCTTCAGCTATTTGGCTCCTACTCCAGTCAATGGCAAAATGAAAGGGGTTGTCGAATTGGGGGCATCCGGTTTCAACTCGTTTATCGTCACCATTGATGCTAAAAAGACTTGGAAACTTGAAAAAGCCGAGTTTGGCTCCAGTTTGGTGTACGAAAACATGGCCACCGACGATGATGTACGTGCCGGGCTCAAAAATTACATCTCCAACATGCTCAGTTTTGGGGTAGCGGGCAAGGATATTCACTTTGTAGTGAGTTCAGGAGCGATCAAAACCCCCGAAACCCAAAAAATTGCCAAAGGGCTCAAAACATTGGGCTATTTCGTCAATCCTGTAACTGCTGATCAGGAAGGTGCCTATGCCCTCAAGTGTGTATTGCCTGCTTCTTATGCCAATGAAGCCTTTGTATTGGACATCGGCTCAGGCAACACCAAGGTTTCCTGGATGGAAGCTGGCGAAATCAAAAGTGGAGAAACCTATGGCTCCAAGTATTACCAAAACAATGTAAGCGACCAGGCGGCATACGACGAAGCAGCCTCCATCGCTGCTCAAATCCCTGCTTCCAAACGCAAGGTTTGCTTCATCATTGGTGGTATTCCCTTTGAGTTTGCCAAGGCCATCCGCAATGGGAAGGAACGTTATACGGTATTGACCAAACCCGAAGACATCAAAGCAGAAGGGGGCAAACAAAAATCGGGCCTGAACATCTACAAGGCTTTCGCAGATGAGACTGGCTGCAAAACCTTCGTATTTGACTGGGATGCCAACTTTACAATTGGGTTCTTGCTGGATCTGAAATAAAAAGTGAGTCATCCCGAATTTTTAGGATGACAAACCGCGGATGCGGTTGAATTTATAATAGCCCCGGTCGTCCGCAGGGCCGATCAGTTCTAACAAAAACGGCTTGAAAGCAGCTTCGCTGCTTATTTTTGACAACCGCGACGACGCGACGGCGCGACGATTAATCGTCGCAAAAACAGCGCTTTGCGCTGTTTCGTCGCGCCGTCGCGTCGTCGCGGTTATCAAAAATAATTGGGCGTTAGCCCAATCCATAGCGTTTCAAAATCAGAACTGATCGACCCTGCGGACGACCGGGGCTATTCAAAATTCAATCGCTCC
>JAAFHQ010000865.1 GCA_013298445.1 Chitinophagales bacterium
CGGATCAGCAGGGTAAGGATGGCGCTCCACTTTACCCAGCAGCATGTTGCCAATTTGATTGATGTAAGGCATTAACACACCTGCTACATCATCAGCGTAAATTTGATCACCAGTGTGAAAAAAAACATGCGGTCGTTTGGGGGGCGAGGAATTGAAGAAATCACTTTTGATGACCTTCGAAAGTGTAGCGAGGCCATCTTCACCGCTTCCATGCGGCTTGCGACAAGAACCATGGGCAATGCGCAAATCGGCCAGGTTTCGAGGAGGACTGAGGAAAGAAGGCAACTGATTATCTTCGTAACCCAATAAAACGGGTTTGCTCAACAAACCTAAATCATGGAAATTTTTTCCATTGATATTCAAATTGTACGAATAAACTGTGTTTTCTTTCCACTCAAAGCTTGGAAGGCCAGCCTTCAAGGTATCCTTATTCAGCCAGAGAACGGCGATGTGCAGATTGGCTCCGAGTTTAAACGAAGAGATGGGAACACTTTCAATAAAAGGCGGGATGGCGGGCGTTTCTAAAGAATTTCGATATCCTTCCCAAATCTCCAGTTTGATTTGAGCTGACTCTTTGAGGGCAAGCCAAATACAGACGCTATCTTTTTCGACCCTCCGTACCATCGGGCCTGCCAAAATAGTAGGAAGGCCTGCAAGTGCCTGGTTCAGGTCTTGAGCCTTTGTGAATAGGGTAGAAGGTGTACTCATTAAGGGTGAAGTTTATCAAAAAATCATTAACTAGGCTAAATTAATAAATAAAATTTTGTAAAACCTATTTTAGGACCATATTTTTTATCTTATTCTGTGGATTTTGCAGAATATCAATTCAGGCGCTGCTTACTCCGAAACCGCCACCCCCACAAACGAATCCGCCGTTCCATAATACAACCACCACTTCCCTTTAAAATAAACCAGTCCTTCCGCAAAAGTTGTCCCAGCCAGGTATTGCCCCTTCACTTCGTGAGGCAAGCTGGGTTTGAGGAAAGGCTCGTCCAGGCGGCGCAGCATCTTTTCAGGATTGTTAGCATCAAAAGTAACCCGGCCTACCGAATAAGTACCCTTGGGCAATTTGGGGTCGGCCTTCTCATCCGTGCTATTGCGGCCATTGTAAAAGAGGTTGATTTCGTTGTTGAGGATGATGGCGGGCGGGCCACACTCGGTCAGGCTGCTGTCGAACATGCCCGGGCGGGTGCGGATGACGGCCTTGAGCTCCGTTTTTTCATCCACGGCAGGGTACCAATCGTAAAGGTTTTCCGACCAGGCCAGGTTGACAAACAATTCGCCCCAATACATCCAGTACTTGCCATTGATTTTGGCCAAAACCTGTTTGCCCTTGACCATTTTGGTGACAATGGAGCCCGATTTGCAGGCCATATCCAGGAATTTGCCGTTGTAGGCTTTGGCAAAAGCCGGGCCTTTCTTTTCCCAGGTTTCCAGGTCTTTGGAAAAAGCGATGCACAAGCGGGGCGTTTTGTAATTCCAGGCGGTATAAGCCACTACGTACTGTCCATCCTCAGTTTGAACCAAGCGAGGGTCTTCACAACCGCCTGGGAAATCGTATTGGTTTTGGGCATCGTTGTCTGGGTACAAAACGGGCGTGGGGTGTTTGGTGAAATGGATACCATCCGTGCTTTCGGCCAAACCCAGGCGGGAAGTTCGCCCACCCAAATGTGCAGCGGGGTTATCTTCACAGCGGTACAATAAAAACACCTTGCCATCCTTGACAATGGCGCCGGGATTGAATACATCCGCCCTTTGCCAACGCACGTTTTGCTTTTTGATGGGGTCAAAAAAAGTAAAGCTTGAATCAGCCTTTAAAATGGGATTTTCAGCAGGTTTGTAAAAAGACAACTTTTCCAGACCACTGTGCATCTTTTGGACAGCACAGGCCGAAAACTGTAGGGCAATAAGGAGAAAAAGGCCGAACTTGCGCATGTTGAATAGGTTTTGCTACGAATGTAGGCATAAGCCTGTCTTTTTTAGTGTATCTGTTGAGAAAGTTGAGAAGTTGAGGAGTAGAGAGGTTGAGGCTACCGCGAGTAATTTTGACAAAGTCCTTGTCTAAGTCGCTCGCGGTAGCCTCAACTCCTCAACTTCTAAACTCCTCAACCAAACTTTATCCAATGATCATCGAACACCTCGCCATTTGGACCCAAAACTTGGAAGCACTAAAAGATTACTACGTGCAATACTTTGGTGCCCAGCCCAATGACAAGTACACCAATGTCCAAAAACAGTTCCAGAGTTATTTTTTAAGTTTTACTTCGGGTGCACGCCTGGAGTTGATGAGTCGACCCGACATTCCGGCCAATGCCAACGATCCGGTAAGCGCACAATATCTGGGTTTGATCCATTTCGCTTTCGGCGTAGATACCATGGCCGAGGTGGATCAAAAAGTGGAAGAATTGCGCGCGGCGGGCTTCCCCATCTTGAGCGGTCCGCGCAAAACGGGGGATGGCTATTACGAATTTGAAACCTTGGACCCGGATAACAACCGGATCGAGGTGGCGACTTTGTATCGATAAACCCTACGTCTAGTCGAGCAGCGAGAAAAACTTGAATCATAAGGGGCTCAGGTTACTCGCAAAATGTATGTTGAAAAGCGCAAAAAGTAAACTGTTGGATAGCCTGGGTCGGAGTCACATGATCGACTTGTTGGCAACGTATTTTTTGGAATTGACTGCCAAAAACTTGCACCAAACTTTGTTCGGAATACTGTTTGATTTCCAGGCCGCTGCATTTTTTTGGCCCTTGCTCGGAGAAGGTTCCAATGACTAAAAAACCGCCGGGTTTGATGGCTTGCGCCGCCATTTGGGCATAGTATTGGATGTCCGCTGTGGTGGTTAAAAAATGAAAAGCTGCCCGGTCATGCCAAAAATCGTACTGCTCAGTAGGCTCGAATTTGGCAGCGTCAGCACAAATCCATTTAACCGCTTTGCCCCGCTCACCCAGGCGGTTTTGGGCTCTTTCCAGGGCTTTGGAAGATATGTCCAGTACACTGATGTTTTGAAAACCCAAATCCAGCAGATGATCTACCAATAAACTGTCTCCACCGCCCACATCAATGATTGCGGCGTTTTTAGGTATTGAGAATTGTTGTACAAAATCAAGGGAAATACTGGGTTTGGGCTGATACCAGCTGCTTTGCTCCAGTGCTTTGGTGCTGTAAACCTGATCCCAG
>JAAFHQ010000866.1 GCA_013298445.1 Chitinophagales bacterium
TCAATATTGCTTTATCTGAGATTTAGCAAGCGCTCCAGTGCAAAATCTATAGAAAAGGTATTTACCTATGGCGTCTTTACAATCAAAGCGGTTGCAACTACTAGGGATGCTTACAATATGAACTATGGTAAGGTTAAACAAACCGATGTAGCCTATTCCATTCTTTATGAGGGGAAGCCCATTCGTTTTCCAGGAAAACTGGAAACCAACACCGGCCTGCCTTTTTTATGGAAAGTTTTTGCGTTGCCAGGAGCACCTACACCCAGTCTCATTGCAGGCAGCCAAAGCTTGTACCTCATTTACATACAGGACAAAACGGTGGTGGTAGAACCACTGGTAGAACAAAGTTCAGATTTTGCCTCTTTACAATTTTTGGACAGCAAAAAAGGACAGCCTGGGCTTTATAGGGAAGTTTTTATGGAAAGTGATCCAGCCGAAATGGAAACCCTTGATCAACTGGAAGGTGGGCGTTTTTTGATGATCAGTGAGCACGCTGTGATGGACGTCCAAACCCTAGAAATCAAGCGATTCAATACTCAAAACCAAGGCCTGGGTAATTACTCCTTTCCGTCTCCCCACGGCGCCCTGGCATTTTCTCCCGATCAGACTAGCCTGGTTTTTCAGGCAGAATTCCAAAGCTGGAATGCTCAAGATGATGAGTTGCCAGAAACGGAGCATGGCCTGGTGGTGTACAATTTTTTGAACGACGATGGCTATGTGGTGCCCTACAATGACACTGAAACCCGGATGATCAATGTCCAAAACATAGACGCGGATTGGCTAAATACCTATTTTGAATGGAAACAGGACAAAAATGGCGAGCTACAATTGCAGCAGCGTCAACTCGAAAAACTTCCACCCTGGGTTGGCACCTACGACCCAAGAGATCATTATTACACCCTCTACCCGGTTAAACCTGGCATATTACCCGTGTTTTTAAACTTTGTTTTGAACCAGATAGGAGGCTCAGAAGCCAATATTTTGGAAGATAAAACAGGCGAATATACCGGGAGAAACCTGATTCTGGCCTCGGATGACCTAAAATTGGACATCAACTTTAAAGAAGATGAGCAAAAACTGACGTTTAGCAAACACCTTTATGCCGAAACCAGTCCTGAATACATCAATTTGGTTAAAAAAATAGCTAGCGCATTTGATCAGGAACTCAGTGCTGGCAAACACCAGGAGCATTTCGGACGCATCATCAGCCTTACCCGACAAATTCGCGGAATAAACTAAATGCAATGGAAGAACGCAGCAAACATACGTACGAAACCCTCCTCTACCAATTTGCGAAAAACATTTTGGTGGTTTGCCCCCAGTGTTCAGAGCAGGCAATTGTCCACACTGGCGATTTTGAGGCCTTGAAAAAAGCTCAATACGACATCAAGATTGTTTGTACCAACTGCGGTTACAATAAAGCACTGGAGAAGGTCTCCCCTCGCCAGGAACCGAAGCAGAAAAAAGGCAATGTGCTGATTTTTGGCCGGCCTATCGATCCTTTTTTTTACCTGCCTGTTTGGCTTCAAGCCGATTTTTCCGGACAAACCCTTTGGGCGTATAACCTCGAACATTTGGAGTTTTTGGCGGAACACGTTGGGGCCAAACTGCGGGAGCGGAATACCAGTCCCCGCATGAGCCGGAGCATTGGAGCAAGGTTACCGCGTTGGATGACTGCCGCAGGCAATCGGGAGGCTGTGTTGAAGGCGATTGAAAAATTGAAAGGGAAGTAGTATCTTTCCAAAATACTTTTTCAACACCTGCCCATATGAATTTCGACCACGTCTTCACCGTTACTTTTACCCTTTTTGCCATCATCGATATGTTGGGCAATATTCCCATTCTCATTTCAATCAGTGAGCGCATTGGGCAGATCCAGGCATGGAAAGCTACGACTTTTGCTGGCCTGCTGATGCTGGTTTTTTTATTTATCGGTGAAGCATTTTTACACGTTTTAGGTGTGGATTTAAAATCGTTTGCAGTGGCTGGCTCAATCCTGATTTTCATCATGGGCCTGGAAATGACCCTAGGAATTGACATTTTTAAATCTGAAGACGAAAACCAAACCGGGAGTTTGGTGCCCGTAGCTTTTCCACTTATTGCGGGTTCGGGGACCTTAACCACCGTTATTTCACTCAAAACCAATTACGATTCCTTGACGATTGTAATCGGCATTCTGCTCAATTTACTGATCATTTACATCGTCCTTCGGTCTTTACGTTTATTGGAAAAATTGCTGGGGAGAGGAGGTTTGCTGGTCATCCGCAAATTTATGGGGGTGATTTTGCTGGCGGTAGCCGTGAAGATTTTTAAATCGAATTTGGGGCTGGGATAGTATTGGGATTTAAGGTTGAATAACTCATTCAGACAAAGTTTGTAATGAACTGGATATAGCACTACGGTACTTATTGGACACTGGAATGGGATCATCAACATTGCGCAGGTAAAGTTTTAAACCATCAGCATGTCCACCAACAAACCGTACTTGGGTGAGATTAACGAGGTATGAAAGGTGGCAACGCTGGACAGGGAAATTTTCTAATTGTGCCTCAAAATACCTCAAACTGCCTCGCAGTAATTTCTGATCTACTTGCCCCTTGTTCAGGTAATAAATGCAGGTGGATTTGTCTTTAGAAGTCAAAAAAAGCAAGTGCTCCAAATCCATGCTTAAATGCTCCAACTGATCTTGTGCTGTGAAATGGATCAAAGAGTTGGAATAACGTCTTGATTTTCGCTTAAGCTGTACATATCCATACAAACTTAAAAAACCTAGTGGAATGGCCCCCAATAGCCAGGGTTTTCCCAAAAACAGGAGTATAGAAATTGGAAAAAGCGCCATCAGCAGCGCAAATGGTGATTTGATCCTTAATTCGTTGCCAACTGTTGTCATCCCAGAAAATTGATAAAGCTCTATTTCCAAGGACGAAGAAAATTCGAAAGGGTTGCAGTAACGCAAAATTAATCAACAGTGCCTACTTGAGTGCTTCTCAAGTGCCTGTGGTTTCTTAGGTGGTGAAGAGAAAAAACCTGCGGAGCAGGGTATTATTTCACCACCTAAGAAACCATAGACACTTAAGATACACCTAAGAATGAATTACTTCGCCAATTTCAATTCATCGATGATGTGCTTGGCACCGCCCAATTTTTCTATACACCACAGCATATACCGCACATCCAC
>JAAFHQ010000868.1 GCA_013298445.1 Chitinophagales bacterium
TGACGCCGACGGCGTCAGTAAAAGATCGACGAGCGCCCCACGCAGTGGCGAGTAAAATGTCCAAATCAAATTTCAAATTTCAAAACCCAAAATCACACATCCTTCATCGACAACTGCACCCGCTTCCGCGCAATGTCCACCTCCACGATCCGCACATTCACCTCCTGGCGCAGACTCACGACCTCCATGGGGTTTTTCACAAAACGATTGGCCATTTGGGACACGTGTACCAGGCCCTTTTCCTTGATACCAATGTCGATAAAGGCTCCAAAATTGGTGATATTTTCCACGATGCCGGGTAGAACCATGCCCGGCCGCAAGTCTTCAATGCTGTGTACATTGCCAAAGTCGAAGGATTTGGCCGTGCCCCGGGGGTCGAGACCCGGTTTTTCCAATTCCTTCATGATGTCTTGCAGGGTAGGCAGCCCCACTTTATCGGTTACGTAACGTTTGAGTTCCACTTTTCTACGCAACTGGGCATCGCTGATCAGGTCTTTCACTTTGCAGTTCAAGTCTTTCGCCATTTGTTCCACGATGTGGTACGTTTCCGGGTGCACTGCCGTATTGTCCAAGGGGTTTTTAGCCCCGCGGATGCGTAGGAAGCCCGCGCATTGTTCAAAGGCTTTGTCACCCAGGCGGGCTACTTTTTTGATTTCGCTGCGAGAGTTAAATGCTCCATTTTGGGCCCGATACTCCACGATGTTTTTGGCAATCACCGGTCCAAGTCCGGAGATGTAAGTCAGGAGGTGTTTGCTGGCGGTATTGAGGTTTACGCCCACGCTGTTCACACAACTTTCCACCACCAGATCCAAGCTTTCTTTGAGTTGGGTTTGGTTCACATCGTGCTGGTACTGCCCTACCCCAATGGATTTGGGGTCAATTTTCACCAGTTCAGCCAGTGGGTCCATCAAACGACGGCCAATGGATACCGCACCCCGCACGGTCACATCGTAATCGGGGAATTCTTCCCTCGCCACGTCGGAAGCCGAATAGATGGAGGCACCCGCTTCATTGACCATAAATACCTCTACCTCGTGATTGAAGTTGATGCCTCGGCAGAGGCTCAGGGTTTCCCGCCCAGCCGTTCCGTTGCCTACGGCGATGGCATCGATGCCGTGTTTGTCGACCAAAAAAGCGATGGTTTTTTTCGCACCCGCTTCGTCGGATTGGGGCGGATGGGGATAAATGGCGAGGTTTTCGACCAGGTTGCCATTGTCGTCCAGTACCACTAGTTTGCATCCGGTGCGGAAGCCAGGGTCGAGGCCCATCACCCTTTTTTGCCCCAGGGGCGCGGCCAGCAACAACTGCCGCAGGTTTTGGGTGAACACGTCGATGGCTTCTTTGTCGGCCTTTTCTTTGGAGATGTTGCGGAATTCGGTTTCAATAGACGGAGCCAACAAACGCTCGTAGCTGTCGTGGATGGCGGTTTTCACCTCTTTACTGGCCGCACCCACACCTTTGATGAAACGTTTTTCCAATTGGTATTTGGTGTCCTCTTCGTCGTCCGGCACGATCAGCACCCGCAAAAAACCTTCCTCCTCGCCCCGGCGAATGGCCAGCAGACGGTGGGATGGGCATTTGTTGAGTGCTTCTGAAAAGTCGAAATAGTCTTTGTATTTGTCGCCTTCTTTCTCCTTGCCGCGGGCTACTTTGGATTGTACTATGGCGGTTTTGGAAAAGATGCGGCGCATCAAATTCCGGGCGTCTTCACTTTCGTTGACCATCTCGGCGATGATGTCGCGGGCTCCGGCCAGGGCTTCTTCTACGCTGGGCACCTCATCCGTGATGTATTTGCCCGCCAGGATTTCGGGGTCGTCGGAATCGCGTTGCTCGAGGATGCGCAGGGCCAGGGGTTCCAGGCCTTTTTCGCGAGCTACCGAGGCGCGGGTTTTCTTTTTGCGTTTGTAAGGCAGATAAATGTCTTCCAACACGGTGGGGTCGTAGCAGTTTTCGATGCGTTGGCGCAGTTCATCGGTCAGTTTGCCTTGCTCGGCAATGGAACCGAGTACACTTTCCTTGCGTTTTTCCAGTTCCTCGAATTTTTTGTGCTCGCGCTGGATGTCGGCGATTTGTACTTCATCCAACTCGCCCGTAGCCTCTTTGCGGTAACGGGAAATAAAGGGAATGGTGGAACCCTCGTCCAACAACTGGATGGTGTTTTTGACTCGGCCAAAGGAAATGCCCGTGGCTTGGGCGATCAATTCGAGGTGTTTGGTACTGCTCATCGATTTTTGGCATTTTGTTGCTCCGGGGAGAACCCGGGGGGAACAAAAGTAAAAAAGCTGGGGAAATCAAACAAAAGTATTTTTAGATTTTTCGTTTGCTATTTTTTTTGTAAACTTAAAAAATGCAATTCTATCTAGTGAGTTAACCCTACCTCAACTCAATTAAATTTTAATTCACTCCAGGTCACAATTTGCACCCTAAAAACCCCATTCCTCCTTTATTTCCCCTAACTTGGAAAAAAAACAACACATGTCAACCAAAAACAAAAAACAGTTTGGCGTATGGATGGATTCCCATCATGCGATCATTGTAGGCAAGGAAAATAATGAGGATGAGGCTTTTGTTGCACTGGGAACGGTGGACAACCCGGGTTCAAGCAGTAATTCCAGTGAAAATGCAGCCAACAACCAAGAAATTGGTTTGACCCATAAGTTCTTCAAGGAGATTGCTGCTATCATGCCCAATATCGATGAAGTGCACGTGACCGGGACGGGGCAGATTCAGGAACAATTCATTCATTTCCTTGCCGATACGCCCCAGTACAAAAACGCCGTGTCTACGACCAGCACTTCAAATAAAATGCCAGCAGAGCAGTTGATTGCTTTTATTTCCGAGCATTTTAATTGATCATGTGTATGATGGGTTAAAAGTACCCAAAGCGTGCAGTTGCCAACACTCCCCTCCTTGTTGCAACTCCCTTCAGGCTCAATTCCGCACCACATTCTGCACCCAAACCCCTTTTTCTGTTTCTACCCGCACAAAATACATCCCCATCGGCATACTGCTCAAATCCACATTGGCCTCCCGCTGGTTCAGCACCTGAACTGGAGCATTCATCAGCGCCCCATTTACACTGTTCACGATCACCCGGCGAATATTTCCTGCGCGTTCTTCCAGCACCAAACGGGTAAGGCCTGAACTTGGATTCGGATACAAGGCAAAACCGC
>JAAFHQ010000869.1 GCA_013298445.1 Chitinophagales bacterium
GTGAATCGTCACGGTAGCCCTAGTTTGTGGGTTTTTATCTTTTGCTTTAAATAAATATTGCGCTACCTTCTTGATGCATTACAAATCCATCTGAAAGCATAGAAAACCACTTTTCTTTTGTTGCTGTGCTATGTCCAAAAACAGATACACCTTCTTCCTCACAATACAAACACAACTCTTCAAGAGTCGGGAAAACAGGTGTCATTGGTGATCCTTCGGAAGTGGTTGTCCAAATCTGGTAACCATCGCCAATTGGCGGGTCATATGACTTCCACCGTTTGTATAAATCCTTAGCTTTTTTGCTTTGCCAATCCTCACCAGTCCCTTTGCAATTTTCGCAAGCGGTTTTTTTACCCTCTCTTTTTAACCTTGCCTTTATGCAAACCCATGCATTTATTGCATCGTGACCCATTGATTTTAGGCTCCACTCATTGACTTCTTGCGGGGTTGGGATATACCCATTATTGAAAGGAAGCCAGGAGTTGCCCCCGTCTTTTAGTTTTTGCTCAACAATATTTTTTTGCTCTTTATTGATAGGCACTCGCGTAAAATCAAAAAGGCGATTGCTTTTGACTAAGGCCGCAACATCTTTTTCGTCCAGATTATGACACCATGCCAACCGATTGTATGAACATCCATCCCTAAATGGATTTGAAACCCATTCCTCTTTGCCGAAAGAGTACCAACTGTCGTGCAATTTTTGGTAGTCCTCACTGTGTCCGGTGCCAGCGCATAACTGGCACTCGTGGACTTTGTGCGGATTTACGTAACCACACCAAAGTTTATCTATTGGCCACCTAAAGTCCATAGGGACTCTTTTTAATTCTCTTCCCATCGCGTTTGATTGTTTTGTTTCAACAAATGTCCGAATAACCTATCAATCTTACAATACCCAAAAGTAGGTATATTCACAGCACACACAGCACCATATCAAAATCAACCGCCCAAACCTTATTCCCCTTGTACGTAATGCTCTTATCAACATACTTCGGATCAAACAAAATCACATCACCAATAGCACATCCCAACTCGCTCTGAGTTTTCAGCGGATTGCCCACTAGGAACACTGTACCGCGATCTTGATGCTCACCAATGACGTTTGTGTACTCCATGAACGATTCGGTGATCTCAATGGGTTTGACCAGTACCATACCGTCAGCCGCATGTAACACCCCATCGCGTTCGTAAAAAATCACCTCGTCGTATCCGATCCAGTAATTTTGATCCTCCCACATCCACTGCTCAGACCTGGAAGCCTGATAGTTGAACCAAACCCGATCCCCAGCCTTTAGGAATGGCGAGAAGTCTGAAAACTTGTACATGCAACTCTGATTCTTCGAGTTGGTGTAAAACCGTTTGCATCCTGTATGGTTCAGTATCGTTTCTTCGCTCAGGACAATGCCGCTGATTGGCTCCGACTGTTCAGGCTTGTACTCCACTTCCGGGAATAACTGGAATCCTGATTCGGTTTCGATGGTGTGCTGGACAATCTCGACGATGATCCGGTTGACTGGTCTTTCTGGTCTTTGCATTTTGGTTGATTGTTTGTGCAAAAATAGTCAAAATGGGGTGAAAAAGAAAAGGGCTGCGATGAACATCATCGCAGCCCTAGTTTGTGGGTTAATGGAGGATTATACTTTCAAATATTCAGGCATTTCGCGAACAACTCCGTCTACTGCATTTAACATGTCAAATGCCAGTTGGTTGTGCAATGAAGATTGTGACTGGTATTCAGCGCTGGTATACGTGCGCTCTTCTCTCAGCACCTTGTCTTCAAGTTTCTTGTACTTTGAAAGCCTTTCCTTGAAAGAAGAAACATTGATTGCATGCTTTTCCATAATGTTGAGTGCTTTCAGCAACTCGGCCTGCCCAACGCGATTTTTTACTTGATCTTTCCAGTTCATGATTGATTTTTTTTAGTTGTTAAATACGCTGCAAGGTATCCCAGGAAATCCAGTCAAACAATACCACAAATATGGTATATTCCAAAACACCCAACATAAGAAGATACGCCTAATCCACCCCATGTAAATGCACTGTATTATTTTTACAGATCAAAATATCTTAATATGCGCTGGACTCTGTATTTACTGCTATTCTGTTTCGCATTCTCGTGCCAGTCTGATCTGATTGGAGAACTGGAAGGCGGTAAAAAGTACACTGTACAGCAAAACCAGCACGATTTTACCCCGTCCCCGGCTCCACTACCCTATCAGGCAAAACCTGTTTCAGGTTGGGCAGTGCTTCATACTTCGTGCTGGTACGATAACCTGGGGGTTGACAATGCGGACTGGAATAAGCTGTTTGGGTTCTATCGGTACTCCGATATAGTCAAGAACAAGAACGCTTTTATCCTGGCATGGCGACCTGACCCACAAATACGTGACTTGTTCCAACTGTGCCTGTACGAAAACATAGACGGGCGTAATGTCCCAAAGGAGTCGGCAATCTACAAAGTCAGGCAGGGCGAGAAGTTCTATTTTGATTTTGTGCTGAACCAAGGGAAGTATACCCTACTGATCAATGGGAACCTGATAGGAACGCAATCCAGTGATGTGAAATACCGGACAGTCGGTAGAATATCGGCTTGGTTTGGCGGCGATAAAAAGGCTCCGCATCTAATGTGGCTTTACATGAATTTTCAATAACCGAAGTCCCCCCGAATGAAAACTACTATGAATAAACTATTGACCAGCCTGGAAGCCCTTATAGGGGGCGTATTTGGAGCAATCCTTAGCTTTGTTACCCCGATTGCGCCGTTTTTTTGGCTTGCGATTGGCCTTGTACTATTGGACACTGTTACCGGAATTATCGCAGCACAGCGAAGGAAAGAGAAGATAAACAGCCGTGGTTTTGCGCGGGTACTATCCAAGATCGCGGTTTATATGTCTGCTATTCTGGCTTGTTACGCGGTTGAGTTGGTGCTGGAAATTGGCGGGCATGTTACCTACATTGCAGTTGGCGCAATCGCATTCACTGAATTGATGTCTGTTCTCGAAAATACACGGGCTGTATCAGGAGCGAACATTGCCGATGTGATTAGGAATCTACTACCTAAACAGAATGGTGCTGAATCGAAGCCCAAGGACGACGATCCAAAGGAGTTGTAATAATGCAGCCAGTCAAGCGTTAAGTTTTGCGCAGCGCCTTTCAGTTTAT
>JAAFHQ010000085.1 GCA_013298445.1 Chitinophagales bacterium
GTCATGGACACCGAGGTCTACTCCAATACCGGCGGTCAAATGTCCAAAGCGACCCCCACGGCGGCTACCGCAAAATTTGCCGCAGCCGGGAAACGGGTGGGAAAAAAAGACCTGGCCATGCAAGCTATTTCGTACGGCAATGTCTACGTGGCGCAAATTGCGATGGGTGCCAATCCGCAACAAACCTTACTGGCCCTACGCGAAGCAGAAGCCTACCCAGGCCCTTCTTTGATCCTGGCTTACAGCCATTGCATCGCACATGGCATCGACATGGAAAAAGGAATGGACCAGCAAAACCTGGCCGTAGCCTCCGGTTACTGGCCGCTGATTCGCTACAACCCGATGTTGCGCAAGGCGATGAAAAATCCTTTTGTGCTGGATTCTCCACGACCAGTTATTCCTCTGACCGAATACGCGTATCGGGAATTGCGCTACAAGGATTTGCTACGCACTAATCCGAGTGAGGCGGAATATTTGATGCAATTGGCGCAGGAAATTGTGGATTTGCGCTGGCAGAATTATGAGAATATGGCGGGATGGAAGGCGGAGGCGTTTCAGCCGATGGCGTAGGTGTGAGTATTCGGATATAGATTAACACAGGGGCTTGAAAACCAAAGCGACACAGTAGCACAAAGGACACCAAGGTGGCACAAAGGGCACAAAGTTAGACGTTGACGACGTTTTGCTTTGGACCCTTTATGCCAATCCTTGGCCGAGCGGATCATACCCTTCAGCTAATAAAAACTTTCGTATTTAAACAAGCTATCCATTGTAATAACCTGCCCTACTATCGAACTGGATATCAATCAAAAAGGAAAACGACATAAACTCATTCACCAGCGAAAAGCAGCTTCCATCAAATTTTGTTCCTGTTTAGCAATCCCGATTTGAGTGGCTACTTTTCGCCAGTTGCTGACCGCACTTTTCACTTGTTCCAGAATAACTTTCATTTCAGGTAGCGTCAATTGGAAATATTGCCCAACACTGATTGCCAGTTCAAAATCGAGAGCATTGTTGTCCATATCAATGTTCAAGGCCAGTCCATCTTTGTCGGTGGAGGGGTTGAGGTCGTATGCTGGGCTAAGGCTCCAACCGTTGGAGGACAATAAAAAACCATGATTGCGCAAGTGGTCATCGGCATTTGAAACGGCAATATGGAAAACAATGCGTCGCCACAACTGGTGCAGATCAGCAGTGATGTTTGCTCCAGAAAAACGGATGAACTCTGCCAAATCCAGGTAACTTGGGATGTATGTTTTGAGCGTTTCTTCATTGTTTCCAGTCATGGTCATTGCTGAGGCAAAGTGGACGCGTTCACCTTGTATCCGGTCAAAACGTTTGGTCAAAAAAGTATGGTATTTGCCATTTACTTTCATCATTCTGGATTCTGCCATGGCTATTCCCGCCCCCAAAGCGAGTTTGTATAGCAGAAACTCCCAGGCTCCCTTATCAACCTCGTCGTGTTGTGAAGGAAATTTTGCAATCCAGGCGTGCCCTTGTTCATCGCGTACATTGGCCTTAGGACGGGCACCTCCCAAGGATGATCCCGGGGCAACCAGAATAGCCAGCCACTTTTTGATTTCTTTGTTTTCTGTATCCGACTCGATGATCTGGGCTGCCTGCTGCAATTCCCGGATTGAAGAAATGGGGGGAATGGGATATTGAGCCGCATCGCTCAAAAACGGACCATCAGGATCAATTTTGAAGCGCAAGGCACCCATGCGGCTTTCGTCCTGAACACCGAGTAAAAAATCAATGTCATAAAGCGTTGGGGTGGGTTTACCAGCTTCTTTGGCCAATTGTGCAGCCCTGCGTTTCATGAGAGTACGCCCCCAACGGTCGGGCATGGAGTCGAGAAAAACACCGAAGTTTTCTTTGCCGTTGGGGAATTGTGGCCCGCTAAACCAGCCGATGTCGGGATCCAGCAGCAACTGCTCCTTTGATTGTACCCAGTCCCGGGCGTATTCGAAGCTAAAAGCTTTCTTACCTTTCGCCTGATGTGCCGAAAGAATACCTGCCATTTTGGGCGTTTTCATCCCCAACCAGTGGGCGTAAACCCAAATATCCGTCTTGTTTGTGCTCATTTCTCTTTGCCTAAAAGTTCCAAATCCTGAAGTTTCCTGCCCAGTTCATCGTCTGCAGCCAATTTCAAAAAATCATCTTGTAGTCCCAGAACGCGCAGTACATTGAAATAAGCACCCATTGACACCCCTGGGTTCCCTTTTTCTATTTGATAAAGTGTGGCTCGGTTGATATCCGCTCTTTCAGCAACTTGTATAGTAGTCAGTTTACGTCTTTTTCGGGCTAATTTGATGTTTTGGCCCACTTGCTCGAAGATTTTTAAATGCTTTGGGAAGAGTACTTGCTTTTTGCTTTTCATAAAACGTTGTTTATTATTAGCAAATTTATCAATTTTGCATAAAATAAGCAACATAATATTCAACGCTTAGTAATTGTTGATGCATAAATAAAGGATGAGTTTTGAATCTACGCCATCTAGGACGACTACTTCCCAAACTCCTCAGTAAATAAACGTCTAAAACCTTGTATAACTCCGAAAACCACATTACATTTGCCGCGCTCAAGACCTACCGCTTGTTCGTCAAGGTAAGTAGGTTATGGTTTAACCTTGTAATTGTTAACCAACAATGGCTGTTAAAATTAGATTGCAGCGCATGGGCCGCAAAAAGCGCCCATTCTACCAAATTGTGGTAGCCGATTCTCGCTCTCCTCGTGATGGACGTTTCATCGACAACCTGGGATCTTACAACCCAATGACCAAGCCTGCCACCATCGAAATCGATCGTGACCGCGCTTATGATTGGGTGACCAAAGGTGCTCAGCCTACCGATACCGTTCGTGCGATCTTGCGTTTCAAAGGAGTGTATTACCGCAAGCACCTCATGCGTGGGGTTGCCAAAGGTTCTATGACCATTGAAGAAGCAACGGAGAAATTCCAAGCTTGGGTTGACGCCAAGGAGTCGAAAACCGCTGCTCGTGTACAAAAAACTGCTGAGGAGAAAGAAGCTTTCCGCCTGGCAGTATCTGGTGTAGCCAAGGCTAAACCCGTACCCGTAGTAGAAGAGCCAGTAGCTGAAGCAGAAGAAGAAGTGACCGAGGCAACTGCCGAAGAAACTCCTGCTGAAGAAACCAGCGAAGAAACTGCTGAATAAGCAGCTCCATTCAGGGTTCGGATCCTAAGTTCGAACCCTGAATAAAACTTAAATAAACTCTTGAATCTTTCATTTGGAGATTCGCCCCAAAGGATTTATCTTTGTCCTAATACCGGACAAAAATTTTGTCCAACCCAACAAGGCTATACTTTAATCATTAATATATCGCGAACCTGGTAGTGCTTTAAGTTGCACTATCAGGTTTGCCTTTAAAAAGAGCAGGCATATGTACGAACTCGATCAGCAATACTTGGAAGAACTGGAAACCATTGCCTCCGAAATTCAAGAGTCTGACGAACTGGCCCGGTACCTGGATAGCGAAGAGGAAGAAGACTTCACGCGCCTGAAAGAGTTATACGAACCACGCATCGCCCATATTTACGAAGCGGTTGCAAAGGACAACCCCTTGCAACTCATCTCCTTTGAATTGGTACTGCTCGACCCGATCTTCGAGGGGCTGTTTTTACCCAAAATCCTGGGTTATTCAGTGCTACGCGGGGAGGTGAATGACCAAGTCAAATACGTGCGCCCACAAGAGCACTTTAAGGACATTCTGTTGGCCATTTGCAGCTCCACCAATTTTGAGATCCTCAAAAAACGGATTGGACAAACCATCCAAATTGGTTTTGCGCTGAGTAGCGACATCTGGATCACCAACCTGATCAACAGCATCACCAACAAACGCATCCGCTATTACCTGCAAGGGCAAAAGCTGGACCGCTACCGTCGGGACAGCGATCGTAAGGTGGGCCTGGACCGTTACCACAATCAATTTCGCAACGATCATTTCCATACGGCAGATTTCCCTACCACTGCTGCAGACCTTCCGGTGCTCTTCAATCCATTGAAAAACTTTCTGATTCACCGGGCTTCGGTCAAGGTGAACAATGCCAGTTTGTTAGAGCCGCTGGACAAGTTCGTAACCAATGAATCGTTGCAGGGCACTACCGAGCACATGCAAGTGATGGCCATCTACGCGATGTTTTATGAACTAAGCGATGCCAGCCGCAAACAATTGAGCAATATTTTTAATAAAGTTCGGGAAAAATCGACTGGATTCAGTGAGCGCTTCCTGCATTTTTTGATGGAACTACACCACCATCCAGTGCTCAAAATTTTACCCGAAGCCGACAAAAAAATGTCTGCCCTCGTCGATAAAACCTTCAATGACAAGTTGAGTGAATACTTCCAACTACTCGACATCATTCACGATAAAGGCTACATCAACGAAGAAGCGCACGAGGCGGTAAAAGTTTTTTACAACAAACACGAAGGTATGTCGACCATCAACGAATGTGTGCGGCAAACCGTTTTCCAATACTTCAATCGTTTCATCAGCAACCTGGAAGAGCGCAATTATCCCGATTTGTTCGACATTTCGAAACAATTCGCGATTTACATGCGCATTTTTGTGAACGAACAGTTCAACCAGGGCTTGAAAGACTTGTCGATGAACTTCGTAACCCGTGCCTTGACCAAATTTGTCGACAAGCGGGGTAAGGATTACCAGGACATCAAGAAATTTGTCGCCTCCGCTTTCGTCGATTTCGGCTTCCTCAAGGAAAAAGAAGTCGTCGAAATGTTCAAAACCCGGCGGAAGAAAAAGGCTGAATAAGCCATACTTCATGAATTGAATGGTAAAGAGATATAATTAGGCGGGCCGGATCGTAGGTTCGCCTTTTTCATTTTGGATTTCGAGATTTTGAATTTCGGTTACTGTTTGCATTCAGGAATTTTGATTAACCCCAATTTGGTTTTCAGTTTTGAAAACTTAGTACTGAATAAGTTATAAATGCTAAACGCAACGCTCCAGCCGAAATCCGAAACCCCGAAACCCGAAATCCTCAATCAATGAGCCGCATCGTCATCATCTCCAACCGACTTCCCGTCACCATTCAGCAGAATGGCGAGGGTTTAAGTTATTCGCCTAGTGCGGGAGGCCTGGCTACCGGACTCAACTCTTTGGACGATTCCCTTGAACGGGTGTGGGTAGGCTGGCCAGGAGAGGAAATTGTCGATCCTACTGCTCAAGATCAGGTTCGCGAAGACCTCTTCAAAAGTGGCCTGGTTCCCGTTTTTTTGAGCAAAAAAGAAATAGAACTGTACTACGAGGGATTTAGCAACAAAACCATCTGGCCTCATTTTCACTATTTTACCCAGTTCACAACCTATCAGGATGAGTATTGGGAGGCTTACAGTTTGGTCAATCAAAAATTTGCTGAAGCCCTCAAACCGGTCATCCAACCCGACGACCTCATTTGGGTACACGATTACCAATTGATGTTGTTGCCCGCAATGATCCGTGCGTTTGCACCCCAAAACTCGATTGGCTTTTTCCTCCACATTCCCTTTCCATCTTACGAGATTTTCCGGGTATTGCCCTGGCGCGAAGCCTTGTTGAAAGGGCTGCTAGGGGCCGATCAAATTGGCTTTCACACCTTTGGCTACATGCGCCACTTCCTCAGTGCGGCCTATCGTTTGGGCGGGCACGAGCACTTGTATGGCAAACTGCGGGTTGGCAATCGCCTGATCAATGTGGACGTTTTTCCCATGGGGATCGATTATGAAAAATATGCCCACCCCGGTATTGATTTGTTTGCCAACGATGATTCCTTCAAAATCAAACAACTGGCCAGGAATCGGCGCATCATCATCTCTATCGATCGACTGGATTACACCAAAGGTATTCCACAACGCATCAAGGCTTTTGAACAGTTCATCGAGCGCTATCCCCAATACATTGGCAAAGTTTCGCTGGTGCTGATTGCGGTGCCTTCACGCTCCAATGTAGACAATTACCGCAAGCTCAAGCAGAACATCGATACCCTGGTTGGCAAAGTCAATAGTGCTTATGGTACTTTTGACTGGATGCCGATCCAATACCTTTACCGCTCCCTGAATTTTAACGAATTGAGCACCTTGTACCAGGTAGCGGATATTGCCATGATCACGCCCTTGCGGGATGGCATGAATCTGGTAGCCAAAGAATACATTGCCGCCAAAGATGAACACAAACGGGGCGTACTCATCCTCAGCGAAATGGCCGGGGCTGCCAACGAGTTGAGCTCCGCCTTGCTGGTCAACCCGCACGACATCAACAAGATGGCGGAGGTGATCAAACAGGCCCTGGAAATGAATGAAAATGAGCAGGTGTGGCGCATGGAAACCATGCAACAACACATCAAACGTTACAATGTCAAACATTGGGCGAATACTTTTGTGCAGGAACAAAAACGACTCATGGAACAGCAACAAGCCTTCAACAACATGGTACTTTTGCATGGTCCCCACCGCAATACCTTACTGGAAAAATACCGTACCGCCCAAAACCGCCTGATCATTCTGGATTACGATGGCACCCTGATGTCTTTTCATCCCGACCCTCAGGCAGTAGCCCCCGACGCGGATTTGATGCGTTTGTTGAGCCAATTGAGTAGCATCGTGGGCAACAAGTTGATCATCAACAGTGGCCGCGACCACCAAACCCTCCAAACCTGGCTCGGGCCACTCGGCATCGATATGGCTGGCGAGCACGGCGTATGGATCAAACGCAACGGACAGTGGAAAATCAACCCCGGCCTGTCCAATACCTGGAAAGCGGATATCCGCCCCGTGCTGGAGCACCTGGTGGAACGTACTCCCGGCTCATTCGTAGAAGAAAAAGATTACTCCCTGGCCTGGCATTACCGCCGCATCGATCGCGACCTGGGCGAAAAACGGGTACGTGAAATTCGCGACGGACTCTTGTACATCACCGCCAATCTCGACCTGCAAGTATTGGAAGGCAACAAAGTCGTGGAAGTCAAACACGCCAGTGTGAGTAAGGGTAAAGCGACCTTGGGTTGGCTCAACGAGCAGGACTGGGATTTTGTGCTGGCCATTGGCGATGATCGCACGGATGAGGATGTGTTTCGGGTGCTCCCAGACGAGAGTTCTTTTACTGTAAAAGTGGGACTGGAGCAGAGTGCTGCGCGCTATACGCTGGCGAATGTGGAAGAGGTAAGGGGGCTGTTGGCGGAATTGGTGACGGCGGGGTTTTAGACTTTCTGTCTGCTATGTAAAGAGGCAATTTTTTAGGTTTCAGACAAAAAAATGATTTTTTCTGTCTGAAACCTGATTTCAAAAACATGTTTCAGACAAAATTATTCATTTTTTTGTCTGAGTTGGGTCAAAGGAATACTTGTATAAGCCCCTAAAAAAACCTAATTTTATCCAGTCAAACACTAAAAATGTACCTCAACGACCAACAAGTACAAACGATTCGTCACTATTTTCAAGACAAGCCTGTCTTGAAGGCTTATCTATTTGGTTCGTTTGTGCGAGGGGAGGCAGAAGAAAAAAGTGACGTGGATATTTTAGTTGAACTCGATTACACGCAACCTGTGGGTCTTGAGTTTGTAGGCATGAAATTAGACCTTGAAGACCTATTGGGTCGTGAAGTGGATTTGGTGTCGTCGAGAGGGCTTTCAGAGTTTATTGGCCCGGCAATTCATCAAGAAAAAACGTTGATTTATGCCCGATAGGTTTGGAGATAAAGGGCGGATAGAGCACATGCTTAAAGCCATAAAAACCATAGAGTCCTACACTCAAAAAATCACATTTGAAAAATTCCAACAAGATAACATGCGCTTAGATGCATGCATTAGGCAACTAGGTATTGTAGGAGAAGCCGCAAATCGGATTTCTCCAGATTTAATAGCTCAGTACTCCAATGTACCTTGGCGTCAAATTATTGGTCTGCGAAATATTCTGATTCATGAGTATTTCGGAGTTGATGACAAAAGCATTTGGGATATTATTACAGTGAACCTTCCTCCTTTGAAAGAGAATTTGCAGGAAATTTTGTCGGACCTTCGAGCTTAAATGAACCATTTTGACCATGCCGTAACCTGGTTATATATGTCTTTCTGCCAAGCGGTAGTGTCTAAATTCACATCAATTGCCATTACACTACACTCTTTTTCAATTTCTTCGGGATTTTTGAGCTCGTATGTCCCCCGAATTTGTTCAAAAATACCTGGATAAATCAATGCAACTTTTTGTGCGGCAAAGTATTCATGATAGACATACATCTGTTGTAGATCATCTGCTGAAGGATGATATCCATTTAAGTTTTTCCATTTAGTATCCAAAATCACACAATCTTGGTCTTTGATTACAACAATATCAGGACGGATGAAGCTACGTTTTCCTTGGGTAGATTGCCAGAAGTTTTTGCTGGTTTGAGTGCTTATCCTGATGTTGGGATGGTTCTTCTTGAATCCCTTATACAGACTTACATATACAAATTGTTCCCAAAGTAGATTCATGTCAAACATCAAAGCAAGTACATTATTTTGGCCCTTAGCTATATCTGGGTGGTAATTCAATAATAGCAGGCGAGCAATTTCAATGACAGATTTGTACGGGGCAGTTTTACGATTGTAGATGATTTTTTCAAAGGTGGCCTCACTCACTTTTAGATCAATTTGCTCTGGAAAATCAAGTAACAAAGTTTTGATTTTGCTTTGCAAATCAAGCTTGGTATTTAAGCCTTGAATCAGCAAGATTGCTTTGTACAAGAGTTGGTGCAGTAAATGTTGAGTATCATAGGTTGTATGACGTACAAAAAATCGTTCTTGATGTACTAAATTATGCTGTAGATGCTTTCCAAATTGCAGACTGCCTTTTAGCGAATTGCAATTGTTTTCTGTTTTACGATACTTTTTAATCAAACCCCGATGTATCAGACTCTCAATTTGGTGAACAAAAAGCTCAAAATACAAATCTAGTATGTGATTCGCTTTAATTTGAAGACTGCTACTACTAGGTGCATGAATGTCAAACATGCCTACCGCTTTGAGCATATCGATAAGGCATTTTCGCCACTTGGCCTGGTCTTGATTTTCAACAAAACTTTGGTCAGCTTTTGGTAATACCTCAATTGTTGTTTTGCCCACTTGAATTACCCCGACATACTCTTTGAATTTTACACCTTTATGGGTAAGAGTATAGTAGGGATTTCCTTTTTCGCCATGAAATTGCTGGAGTGCCTCAAGTTGAGCTTCATTGAGACCTCCATTATGTATTTTCAAGCTACCATGCTCAAATACAGTAATTAGTGATATTTTAGCTGGCACAGTCTATTTTTTGTTCATCAATAATTCTAACGCCGAAATAAAGTCTAATTCACTATGGCGATAATCCTTGATTTCATAAACACTTCGCTCGGAATAGCTTTCTTGTTCGGGATAATCAAAACGAGCAAAAGTAAATTGTGCTCTTTTCTTTTCCTGCACGAACTTACTGCCTAAGACTAAGCCAATTTTACCATAATCACCATAGAAATATTCCTGTAACAGTGGGATGATATTTTGGTAAAAAGTAGCTTGTAAGGTGGCTATCGAATCCACATGCATAAAATAGGCATGACCAATTAAGTGATCTTTATCTAAAAGGATTTCTAGGCGTTGGTTGATGGTTTCGAGTAAAGCTTGAAGATTAATGATACCAGCGAAATCATACTCATCGAAGTATGCTATTTGCTCTTCCAATTTTCCCTCCGCTTCCATTTTATCCCATATTTGCTCTCGCTTTTTCTCTAAATCTTTACTAGCACCTAAAAACGAAAACAGGTTTTTTTCTTTCGCTTTGTATTCTAGATGATCCCATGGTTCTTTTGGATACTCCCAGAAAAGTTTCCAGATTAAACCTCCCGGAGAAATAAGCTTTGGATTTGGAAGCATTTCTTTAAAACTAAACCTTCTACGTAACGCTGTATCTAAGACTTCTACACTACGATCTGCGGTGTTCATAGTGCCAATAATGTATAGATTTGGAGGAACAGAGAATGGTTCTTTGCTGTAAGGAAGAGTTACTTCTAGCGCCTCCTTATTACCTAACCTTTTGTCTGATTCTATGAGTGTGATGAGTTCACCAAAGATTTGAGAGACGTTCCCACGGTTGATTTCATCGATGATAAGGACAAAGTTTAGTAGTTCGTTTTTATCACCTTTATCATTTTTATAGGTACGTAATTTTTCCAAGACTGATGGATAATAGATGCCAACGCCCTGTTTAAAATCGAATTCTCTAGTACCATAGTACAAACCTTTGAGGGTGTTTATACTCAAAGAATGGCTAGTTCCCCCATTTTTATTCTTGAATGAAATAGAAGTATTGGAAAAACCGAGAATTGTGAATTCATAACCAGGTGTTCTTAAAGGAAATAAAATCCCCGGGTTCTTATCCCATTCATCCATTAAATGTGTAAGCGCTTCTTCAAATGTAAGTTTTTGTTGATTTTGGGATTTTGTACTCTCGAAATTTGATTTGGCAGTCTCGGCAATACGTTTAAAAATCCCGTTTTCAATATCATAACTGATCGAATCTTTAGGATCATTAGGTTTTTGGGGTTTAATGCCCTCTATAAAATCCTCGTAATTCATACTCTGATGAAAAGTAGTGAAGACTATTTGGCCAGCCTTCATCAGACGTTCAAATTCTGCTTTAATGGCAGATCTATCTTGCGTCAAATCAAATTCTGGGTCGACGATTTGGATGGCTTTGTTGATTGTGTGGTAAGTCTTACCGGTGCCGGGAGGGCCATAGAGGATTTGGTTGAGTGGTGCTGTCATTGTTGCTAATCTTGATTTGCTCGGACGTCTACTGACACGAAAAACATTTATTCTTTCATTCAAGTTATTTAACATTAATTGAAATTTTTGCTCGCTAAACAAACCTGCTTGAAATGAAGGGTTGTTTTTTTGCTCATTTGCTATGGCAATATTTATTAAAGGGACAAGAAATTCAAGGTCTTTGTCCAAGTCATCTAAAAGATCGGCTATTGAGGAGTATTTATCTTTTCTGGGCTTCGATTTATAAACTTCATGTGCGTTACTTTCTCTGCTTTCATAAATAAGTCCGATTTTATTTTTAATATCATTTTTTATAGATTGAATTAGGCTTAATGCGGAATTATTTTGTTGATTTTCGGGGCTTTTCGTTTGATAAAACTCTATATAGTATTTTAAATTTCCATCGTTCAGAATTTCGAACTTCACGAAAATCAGGTCACCCGTTACTCCTGGAAAATTAATAGGAATGTCCCAAAGAGTTGTTCCGAAGTAATTAGAATTGGCTGTGCCTATGAAATAATCTGTTTCTGCACCTTTTGAACTACGTTTTCTTACTGAAAATCTAAACTCTTGATTTTGGGCATTTTTGCTAATAAGCCAATCAAAGACTGCTTTTTCAAATTCTTTGTATGAAATCATCTTTTAAGTTTGAAAAATTGTTTGTAATCATTTTTTTAATTTGTTTGACGACAATTTAGAGCAAATATGTAACAGCGTCATCCAACTCATGGCTAACTTTTCTTCTTATACGGTGATTGAACAAAATAGTTGCACCTTTCAGCTTTTTTGTAAAAATTGTCATCAATAACTTTAGATCAAAATTAAATTTGCTGGAGTTATAATAATTTGGCAACAACGTCATCAAAAACCACATCAAAATGATCGCTGTAGGAAAGCGCTCTTTACTTTGCCATCTACGTGGCCGGGCTAGGACTAATCCTGCTTGTTGTTCCTAACACCTTGGCCAGTGACGACGGGATTCTAGATTTCAGCCCTTGATTCTCAACTTTATTGAATCAATTTTTTACATTTGGAAAAACAATCACCTGGCTGTGCTTATGTCCCCCTTCGTCACCTTAAATCCTAATCATATGAGTGCAGCAGCAAAAACCATTTTTTACTTCTCGATCTATCTAGTAGGTCTGGGACTTACCCTCCTGATTGTCCCCAACATGCTCTTGAACCTATTCCAACTGCCTTCAACCAACGAAGTATGGATTCGGGTCATTGGCATGTTGGTACTTACTCTGGCTTATTATTATTGGCAGGCCGCCAAGTCAGATTTGGTCACTTTTTTCCGCATGACCGT
>JAAFHQ010000870.1 GCA_013298445.1 Chitinophagales bacterium
GGCGAAAATCGCGAAGGTCTCTCTGCTTTTCAGTTACAAATGATTCAACTTTTAACTTTCTTGGGCAACAGCAACATTGCCCTTTTTGTGGCTACCCTTATTGCCATGTATTTGTTGTGGAGCAAGTTGAAAAATGTCGAATTGTTCAACCAACAAATCCAGGAATCGCTGATGAGCGCCGGGATGATTATCTTGATCACTTGTTCGGGAGGGGCTTTTGGCCAAATCCTGCAACAAACCAATATCGGAATGCGTATCACCGATTTTACGGGGAACGCACAGTCAGCCATTTTGCCCCTGGCTTTTTTCCTCACGGCAGTGATCCGCACCGCACAAGGCTCGGCCACCGTGGCGATGGTAACCACCATTGGAATTGTCAACGGGATGGGCGGCGAAAATGCTTACCCTTTTCACCCGGTTTATTTGGCCATCGTCATCGGTTGTGGTTCCAAAATTTTCCCCTGGATGAACGACAGCGGCTTTTGGATCATCTCCAAAATGAGTGGCATGACCAACAAGGAAAGCATCCAGCATTTTTCTTATCTCCTCACGGTGATGGGTTTTGCTGGTTTGATTTCGGTAATGATTTTGTCCCGCTTGTTTCCCATGATTTAACCTATTTTGATGAACGAAGCCATTTATACGGTCATTCAAACCACACCCCTGGACAATGTAGGGATCGTGCCCAATGTAGAGGGCATTCCAGAAGGAACCGTGCTTAAAAAAGGGCTCGTGACGCGCCAGTACATCCCGATGGGTCATAAAGTTGCCCTAAGCGACATTTCAGCCGGCGCAGCCATCATTCGTTATGGCGAAACCATCGGATTAGCCAATACCTCAATCCAGGCAGGAGAATGGGTGGACCATACCCGCATGTTGCTCCCCCAAGCTCCCCGGCTGGAGGACATCTCGCTCAAGATCAGCCCCAAAGCCAATCCAGAACCACTGGAGGGCTACACCTTTCAAGGGTATAAAAATCCCGATGGCAGTGTAGGAACCAAAAACGTGCTCGCTATTGCCAGCAGTGTGCAATGTGTAGGTGGTTTGGCCCAATACATCGAGAAAAAAATCCGGCAAGAATTGCTGCCCAAGTATCCCAATGTGGATGAGGTGGTGGCGCTCAACCACAGTTACGGTTGTGGCATAGCGATTGATGCTCCGGCGGCGATGGTGCCCATTCGTACCTTGCAAAATATCCTGCACAACCCCAATTTTGGTGGGGAAGTGATGATGATTGGCCTGGGTTGCGAGAAGTTACGTCCGGAACGATTGATGGCCGAAACCAGCGATTCAGGGCAAGGACACATCTTGTACCTGCAAGACGAGGCTTTTCATGGGTTTGCGGACATGGTGGAAGGCATCATGGAAATGGCGGAAGTCCATTTGCAAAAGCTAAACCGTCGCCAACGAGAAACTTGCCCGGCCTCCGATTTAGTAGTGGGTATGCAATGCGGCGGCAGTGACGCTTTTTCGGGTCTGACCGGGAATCCCGCTGCTGGTTTTGCCGCCGACCTGATTGTGCGCGCCGGGGGGACGGTTCTATTTTCGGAAGTGACCGAAGTACGCGACGCCTGCCATCTTCTGGCAGCCCGAGCCATCGATGCCGATGTAGCCCGAGCCTTGTTGGACGAAATGCGTTGGTACGACGAATACCTGGCCTTGGGGCAAGCCGACCGCAGCGCCAATCCCACCCCGGGAAACAAACTGGGCGGACTGAGTAATGTGGTGGAAAAGGCTCTGGGATCGATTGCCAAATCGGGCCGTAGCCCTATTGTCGATGTACTGAAACCCGGTGAAAAAATCCGCCGCAAGGGGCTTAATTTTGCTGCCACTCCAGCCAGTGACTTTGTCTGCGGCACCTTGCAACTGGCCGCCGGGATGAATGTGCACGTGTTCATCACCGGGCGCGGCACGCCTTACGGCTTGTCGATGGTGCCAGTCATCAAGGTGAGTTCCAATTCCAAGTTGGGCAATCGTTGGTTTGATCTGATTGATTTCGATGCCGGGCCAATTGCTTTTGGTGAAAAAAGTATAGAGGAGATGGGCTGGGAGCTATTCCACTTGATTTTGGATGTAGCGAGTGGCCGGACTCAGGTGGCGTGTGATAAATTGGGGATTCACAATGAATTGGTCTTGTTCAATCCGGGGCCACTGACTTAAAATAATTTTTCGAACTTAACAACCTTAAGCATTAACCTTTCTAAGGTGATAACTTAAGTGCCTAAGGTTTCTTAGGTGGTGAAGAAAAAAATACTCTTCCTTTTTACTCAACAAGTTCAAAAACACATGGCACTCTCACTGGATAAAATTAAATCGGCGTTAGAAGACGGCCTCCTCTCCTTCCCCATCACCGACATGGACGAACAAGGTGCATTCAAGGCCGACACCTACGCCGAAAGACTGGGCTGGTTCGTCTCCCATGGCGTTTCCAGCGTATTTGTAGCAGGTGGCACGGGGGAGTTTTTTTCCTTGTCTACTGCTGAATACCAGGAATTGGTCGAAGTAGCCGCCAGCACAGTTCAAGGTGCCACCCCCGTTATTGCCGGAGCCGGACGCAGCATCCCCGACGCAGTGGCTTGTGCAAAAATGGCGGAAAAAGCAGGGATCGACGCCCTCTTGCTCTTTCCCCCTTACCTCACCGAATGCCCGGCTGAAGGCGTGGTCAATTACGCCAAAACCATCATGCAACAAACCAGTTTGCCCGTCATCTATTACAACCGCGGCAATGGTGTCCTGCAAGCCGAACATGTCGCCCGACTAGCCGAAGCTTGCCCCAACCTCATCGGCCTCAAGGATGGCACCAGCAACATGCAAGACCTAAACATGATCATTCGTACGGTTGGCGATCGTTTGTCCTACATCGGCGGCGCACCCACGGCGGAGATCATTTCGGAGGCTTATCTATCCGTTGGGGTGAATACTTATTCTTCAGCGGTGTTCAATTTTGTACCCGAACTGGCCAATCATTTTTACAAAAGTCTACGCGCGGGAGACAAGGCAATGGTGGAAAAAATCCTGCAAACATTCTTCATTCCCTTTGTACAACTGCGCAACAAAAAGAACGGTTATGCGGTGAGTTTGATCAAAGCGGGCGCACAAATTGTAGGGCGTAGCGCTGGTCAGGTAAGGGCTCCCCTCGTGATGCCGACTGTCCAG
>JAAFHQ010000871.1 GCA_013298445.1 Chitinophagales bacterium
CCGGTGATTGCGACCCGGCATTTTGATTTGCCCAATGAAGTGCCCGACGGGGTGGCGGGCCTACTGGCCGACGAGCACGACGTAGCCGGGTTGGCCGAGGCCATTCGGCGATTTTACCAGATGGAAGTCGCTGATTATCAGGCATTTAGTCAGCGAGGAGAAACTCATGTAGCGCAGCATTTTGATGTAAGGCAATGTGGGTTACGTTTGCAGAAACTGTACCACAGCGCAAAAAAATAAACATTGACCAATCAATAGTAATCTGCAAAGCGGCATTATTTTCGCTGTTGAACGACAGGCTGAAAAGCCTATTTTAGGAAATTACCTATTTTAAATTTAATACGTCATGAAAATTGAGTCCTCACAGTTTGATTTACTTTGGAATAAAGTAGAGGAACGTTTTGTCCGAGACAATGTGCAGGAGTTTAGTCTGGATGGTTTGAAAGAGCACCTCTCAGTGCTCGGTATTGGCATTACAGCCGATGATATTAAAAAACTCAATGAGAAGTATTATAATTTTTTGCAGAAAGGAGAACATGTAGATGTTAATCTATCTACACAACTCGTTTATAAAATTTTTGAGTACGCTGAAATAACCGGTCTTCATGACTTGATCGGAAATATTACCCTTGATGAGATTGCCAACCAGGTAAAGGCTGCTACAGACAAAAAAATACCGGAAAAAAAATCACCGGATTCAATTGCTTTTGTAGGCCGACGTAGCGAAACCAAACTACTTGAAAGTTTTCTTCTGGATCCCGGGAAAAAGATTTTTGGTTTGTATGGTATCCCAATGATTGGTAAAACCTGGCTAATTGACCATTTTGTAAAAACAAAGGTGTCTCCCAGTGATTATAAAATCATCTACATTAAACTTGAGGCACAACCAACGAACCCACAGAAAACTATCTTCGAATCATTGTTTGGAGAGGACTCCTTCCACGACCTTTCAATCTTTTCGGAGCCTACTCTAGTTATTATTCAAAACTTCGAACAAGTATTGAATTGGACTGGAGAAAATAGTCACTTGCACGACATCCACGAAATGTACCACGGAGTAAAAACACTCCTGCAAGAGATCGCCAATTCAGAACTTATTAAAGTAATCATTGAGAGCCGCTTTCAAGTCAACTTCAGGTCTTTCATTGAGCAATCCGCCTCAACCCAAACTCTACCCAACATTCAACTGGAGGGAGTAGACAGCGACGAATTCTGGCCATTCTACCAAACTAAAGAAATTTCAAAATACGATTTTGAGCAAATCTGCGAAAAGTTCAACAACCACACCGGCTTGCTTGCACTCGCCTACAATGATGTTGATTGGTATTATGAAAACAATATCAAAAAGGCAATCCACAGCCCTCAGGCAGTAACCAAATATTTGTGGAATTTTATTGAAGAAGTCATTATTTCCAAATTAGAACCCCCTGAAGTCTGGATTCTTTGCACGCTCACTTACCTTAAAAAACCCGCGTCAGAACAAGAAATTATTTCAATATTACAGCACTTACAAGAAATTGACAGCACCTCGAACATTGAGGCCTACTTTTTTTCATTAAAGAAAAAACTGCTTACTCAGAACCAGGATAATCAGTACGAGTTAAATCCTTATTTAAAAGAGGCTTGTTACACTTTTTTAAGGGAAAAGCGTCGACTTCAAATGGATAAATTAGCGGCTTTGCCCATTATTCAGGAACAGGGACCTTTACCCGTCTACGATCGTGTACTACACCTACTGGACCAAGCAAATTATGGCGCATTTTATGATGAACTAAAAATCCACCGAGATCGCAACAACTTTGAATACGTACACAGGCTACTCAACTACGCCTATTACAATGACCGGTTCATCAACAAAGTAGGTGTATTGACTGAAATGGCAATCACTTATAAAAATGAAAAAAAATACAACCTGGCAATTGAAAAACTGGAAAACGCCCTACAAAAAGACCCTGACAACGTCAAGGTCCTTAATGAGTTAGGAATTAACCTGCGTTTTGAAAAGCGTTTTGAGGAATCTGAAAAATATTTGCAAAAGGCCTGCCACCTAAGAAATATCCCCTCTTTCAATGAAATTGCTATTACTTTCAAACAAGGAGGCAAACTAACCGAGGCTAAACAAGCCCTCAAAAATGGCTTGAGTTTAGAACCCGGAAACAGCCTAATTCTTAACCACCTTTGCGACCTATTATTTTCAGAACGGCTTTACCAAGAAGCACTTGAATTTATAGACAACGCACTGAACGCAAACCCCGGAAATTCCGCTTTTTCTACTCTAAAAGAAAAGGCCTTGCCATTTATTTCTGGCAAAAAGGTGTTTATCTCTTTTGTGCAACAAGATCAAGACATTAAAGACCGACTGGAAAAGCACTTGTCTTCCCTAAAAAGGGACAAAAAAATACTCACTTGGGATATCGAAAAAATAGACCCCGGGCAGGAAGTAGCGCAAGAAACTGACAAACAACTAAGCGAAGCAACCGTCATTCTATTTTTGATTAGTGCAGATTTCATCTCCGCTTCCGAGCAATTTTGGAAAAATCAGGTGACCAAAGCGATAGAACGACACAAAATGAACCTATCTGTAGTTATTCCTATTTTCTGTCAACCATGCGACATTGTGGGCACTCCCTTCGAAGGCATTAAAGGTCTTCCTGAAAATCAGCAGGCAATAAGTACACACTCCAACAGAGAATCTGCACTGGCGCAGATTGCAACCTCCTTGCGGAAATTAATTTAAGTAGAGGGGCCTTAAAAATTACGTCGTGGTACTGGAAATCTCGGCCGTGCCAATTCATGTTGGATGCTGGGAGGCTCGCTGCCAACTCAAAACGCCCGGCCTCTTTCTTTCAAAAATCTTTGTCCATCTTTTCAATGTGTGGCACTTTGAAACTCGAGGTAGGCGACGCATTGGAAGCCGCGGCCGCTGCGCGGAAGTAAAAGTCAAAGGGCAATTTGTGTACATTGGCTCCGTAGCAACGGATTTTACATCCGTTGCGGATGGGCGCTCCTCTCGTCTTCGTTCACACAAAACAAACACGCAACAGGCGAAATCCTCGAGCAACTATTTTCATCTTTGAAAGAGAACAATTTGATGCTCAAGCAATTACAAACAGTTTTAGGGAAAGGTCGCAAGGAAGTTGCTCCACCGGCCAGCC
>JAAFHQ010000872.1 GCA_013298445.1 Chitinophagales bacterium
TTCTACCGCCAGGCGATAGGTAAAAGGAGAATCCGTGCCATAACGCGCATAATTCCCCAGGGCATTGCGCAAAACTATATTCCGGTCTTTTTTCGCATTAGCCCGATGGGTCAAAGCGTCGGTCACCACGTTTTGTAGAATGGCGGTATCCGGTTGAAGACTGCTGATGATGTGCTCCAACAACTCCAGTCCCTTGAGCATGTTGTCCTCCAATCCGCTCAGGGTCATGTAGGTATAATCGTCGTCGTTGCTGACTTCAAAGCTCAGCCCCCAACGGTATAGTTCACGTTGTAAATCAGCAGAACTGAAACGGCTCGTGCCAAGGTAAGGCAGGTATTGCACCGCGATGGCCAATTTTCGGTCGCTGTTTTTTCCCATCGGGAAAATGTAATCCAGGCGGAAAAGCGAATTGTTGGGATTGCGGACATAATCCAAATGCACCCCCGATTTGAGCGTAGTGGATTGAATGGCAGTTTCAAAATCAACAAAAACGGGCTCAATCCGCGGAGTGCTAATGTCTAAAAAAGCCTGGGCGTAATCGGAGACCGAGTCCCGATTGAGTTCCACCGCGGTGATCTCCGGTTTTTCTACCTTGATCACGTTGGAATCTTCCGCTTGTACTTTTTGTACTTCCACATAATTGTCCTTAAAATGCTTTTGGGCAAATTCGACAATTTGTTCCTTGGTGATTTTTGCGATGTCGCTGATGCGGCGGGTGTAGTGCTCCCAGTCCATCCCGAGGATAAAACTGCTGGTCATGGCATTGACCCGGGCACTATTGGATTCTGAAGCCATCACTTGCCCCAATTTGTAGTCGTTGATGACCGCTTCTACCATCCATTCTTCAAATTCGCCCCGGCAAATTTTCTGCAATTCACCCAGCAGGATATCCTTAACTTCTTCCAGGGTTTGGCCTTCCCGGGGTTTGCCATACAAACCAAAGACGGAATAATCTTCATAAAACCAGAACCAGGATTCCGACTCCAACACTTTTTGCTGCTGATTGACATTCAGGTCAAGTAAGCCCGCCTGGTCGTTGTACAAAAGGGTACGGATCAGCAAAAGGAAAAGGGTATCAGCAGATTTGGCCTGATCAAAACGCCAGGCCAACATCACCAAGGCAGGCTCCTGCCCATAAACGACCTTAAGAATAGGTTCTGTCAAGGCTGGTTGTGGGGAAAAAGTAAAGGGTGGGACGGTTTTTGCCTCGTAGGTGCCAAAGTGTTTTTCCGCCAACGCTACCACCTCTGCAGGGTCAAAATCACCCGCCATAGCCAGAGCCATGTTGTTCGGTACATAGTAGGTTTGGAAATACTTCTGGATGTTCACCTGTGAAGGCGTGCGCAAATGTTCTGCTGATCCAATGGTTGTTTGGGTTCCATAGGGGTGTGAGGGGAAAAGTGCTTCCCGGATCGCGGTGTTGACTTTGCGAACATCCTTATCCTGAGAAATATTGAACTCCTCGTAAACGGTCTCCAATTCGGTATGGAACAAACGTAGCGCCATCATCCGGAAACGTTCAGATTCCAATTGCATCCAACGCTCCAGTTCATTGGCTGGGATGTCATTGACGTAAACAGTTTGTTCAACCCAGGTATAGGCATTTGTATCTTTGGCCCCAATGTTGCTCACCAATTTGTCGTATTCGCTGGGAGCCGTCAATTTGGCAGCTTCAAAAGATACCCGGTCAATTTCGGCATAGATCCGCCGACGTTCAGCTTCGTCCTGAGTAGCGCGGTGTGCTTCGTACAAATCAGAAATTTGCTGCAGTAGGATTTTTTCTTTTTCCCAATCCAATGTCCCGATGCGGCTAGTGCCTTTGAATAACATATGCTCCATGTAGTGGGCCAAGCCTGTAGTTTCCGGTGGATCTTGTTTGGATCCTGCCCTAACTACAATATTGGTGTACACTCTTGGTTCATTTTTATTTACACTCAAAAACAATTGTAATCCGTTAGAAAGGGTATAGCGTTGAACTTTCAAGAGATCGTCAGGGACGGTTTTGAAAGCGTATTGCATTTTTGCGTCAATCATCTCTTCTCCAAGTTTTTTTATAAAACAGCATGTAATATAATGCATTGAACCGAAGAATAGTTTTTTTCAACCTTAAACAAGGTATTATTGTCGCCACACAAATCGGGCCAAAGCGACTTTGATCTTCGTTTTACTGCCTTATCCCCTTGCAATTGGGCCTTTGGGCTTTGTTCATTTATTTTTCAATTCAGGTGCGTTATATTCGCCTATTCACCCTGCTACCACAACTTTCTGGGGGTGTTTTCTATCTCAGCCATTGGCTCATCGTACCGCAATCCGGGATGAGCTTAATTAACCAAATCCAAATTTATGCAACCTAGGCTGTTGTTTACCCTTTGTTGTGCAGTTTTTGCTATGTCTCTCCCTGCACAAAGCCTTGATCTTAAACCGTTCAAAAACATCAAACCACGCAACATTGGCCCTTCCGGAATGTCCGGGCGGATAACTGCCATTGATGTGGTACAGAGCGAGCCCGACCACATTTACGTGGGCAGCGCTTCGGGTGGGGTGTGGAAGTCCGAAAGTGGTGGCATCACCTGGACGCCCATTTTTGACGATCAAGCCATTCAATCCATTGGTGCCATTGCCATCAACCAATCCAATCCAAGTGACATTTGGGTGGGTACAGGTGAGGGCAATCCGCGCAACTCTCAAAACTTCGGTTTGGGTATTTTTCGCTCGCTTGATGCAGGAAAGACCTGGAAAAACATGGGTTTGAAAGAGACCAAAACCATTCACCGCATCATCATTCACCGCGATAACCCCAATGTGGTTTTCGCCGGTGCCCAAGGCTCAGCCTATGGCCCCAATGAGGAACGTGGCGTGTACCGCACCAAAGATGGAGGCAAAAACTGGGAACGGATCCTCTACGTCAACAACCAGACAGGTGTAGCCGACATGGTCGTAGACCCCAGCAATCCCAACAAAATCATCGTGGCCATGTGGGAATATGGCCGCAAACCCTGGACCTTCAATTCGGGTGGATCCGGCTCGGGCATCTATGTGACCCACGATGGTGGCGATACCTGGGAACGCCGCAGTGAGGCTGATGGCCTACCCAAAGGAGTCTTGGGCCGGGTCGGTTTGGCCATTTCCCGCTCCAAACCCAATATCGTTTAC
>JAAFHQ010000873.1 GCA_013298445.1 Chitinophagales bacterium
ATTTTGGCCATTTTTGTGCCGATTGCCGCAGGTATGTCCTTGATGGGCTATTATGCCTGGCAGGGGGATTATGACCATTTGGATGAGGAACGAGGACTTGATTAAGGGTTTCAAACAAAGCCGATTGGTTCTAAAATGAGTGCTTTTTTCAACCCCGAAGGGGTGACAGGATTATAGCAAAAATGGAATGAGGATGTATTTGAACCCCGAAGGGGTGACATTATTTGGCCAGTTGACCGTATACTATCCGTTTTATTTCATAATGCCACCCCTTCGGGGTTCCTCTTAATGAAATATACCCGGTTATTTTCTATAATCCTGTCACCCCTTCGGGGTTGAAATCAGAACCAATCGCCCCTGCGCTCAAGGGAGCACTGTCAACGTCTAACTTTGTGTCCTTTGTGTCCTCTTTTTTTCCTTTGTGCTTATAAAATGTCGCTTTGGTTTTGAGCACTTAGGCACTCACAACTCCACCATCATCTGAATGTTACTCCGCTCATAAGGCGAAGGGTAGCCGCTGATTTTTTCAAAACCTAGCTTGTAATACAACCCAATGGCGGGTTTGAGCAAGGTATTGCTTTCCAAAAAAACATTTCTGGCACCCAGTTCCCGGGCTTTATCCAGGATGGCTTTGCCGAGTAAAAACCCGATGTTTTTGCCTTGTGCTGCCGGGCTCACCGCCATTTTTCCCAATTCGTAGTCAAATACCGGGTGGTCCTTTTTAATCAAAGCACATACTCCCACGGGTTGATCTTGGTACAGGGCCACCAGAATATGCCCTCCTTTGTCCAAAATATGGCTTTGTGGGTGATCCAGGGCTTGATAATCGGCAGCCTCCATTTTGAAGTATTTGGAAATCCACTCGACGTTCAAATCTCGAAAAGCTTGTTGGTAAGCCGGGGTGTAGTCCACAATTTTTACGGCCTGGCTTTCCCGTGCCTTGCGCTGTTCGATCACCCGCTGCAACAAGGATTTCTGGCTGAGCAAAAACTCCCATTCCTCGATGGCTTTCCACAAGTCGTGGTTGCTTTGGGCCATGATGGCCTCGATGGCATTGCCAACATCTTCGAATTGAGGTGCAATTTTATCGTTGATGGCCAAACCCAGTTCGGAGAGGCTGACCAGGTTTTTGCGGGCGTCATTTTCGTCGCTGCCAAAGGTGATCAAGCCACTTTTTGCCATTTCGCGGATGATCTTGCTGACCGAAACATGAGAGTGTTCAATTTCTTCGGCGATGCTGGTGATGGTTTTCGCTTCACCGCCAGAGAGGACGTAGTACACCGGGAACCACTTGGGTTGAAGGGTCACGCCGTAAAGGGTGTAAATCTGGGCAGCATCCTCAGTGATCCATTCACTCAATCGCCGTAAGCGGGTGCCAATGGCTTTTTTGCCAGTTTGTTCGAAAAATGACATGAGCAGGGTGTTTTATTAAAGTTACGTAACCAGTTACAAAACTAGTTTTTATTTTGATTTGTGCAAATTTCAGGGTTTGATTTTCACAAAAAAAGGGGGCCGCACACCAAAAAAGGAAGACACTTCATCTACTCCGATATACATTTCAATTCCAAAACAATGCGGATAAACCTTCTTGGGGTGAGTAGCCTGGTGCTAATGCTCCTGCTATCATCGTGTGAGTTGTTGGAGGATCCGGAGGCACCTGTGTCGCCTGAGTTAAGTGAACCAGATTGTCAGTTGCCTTCATTTATTTGTGCTACAGCCGAATATGTTAAAAACATGCCAAAATACCCTGGTGGCGAATCACAAATGTTCAAGTTCATGGCAGCTAACTTAGAGTGGCCAGAAATGATGAAATCTGCATGTATTGAAGGAACAGTTGTTGTGTCGTTTACCATTGATCATACTGGAAAGCTTTGCTCTCCTAAAATTGCAAGGAGCTTACATCCAGAATTTGATGCAGCTAGTATTCAATTGGTGCAAAAAATGCCCAAATGGATACCTGGAACTCATGAAGGAATTCCTGTTTGCATGGAAATGAATTTACCCATTAGATTTCGCCTGGAATGAATACAAAAACTAACCGAGTCCACAACTTAGCTGTGCTACTCCTAGCTCCCTTTTTCCTTTTCTCCCAACATGAAGAGCTACTCAATGCCACGCCACCTCCGCTCGACACCCTGCATTTTCCAGTCTGGCCGGGTTGCTACGATCCCGCGCTGAGTGAGCGGGAGTTGTTGCGCTGTACACGGGAATGCCTGGCCACCCTGATCTATGCCAACCTGGAATGGCCTGCGGAAAAGTTGGCGGATAGCGGATATGTCAAAATCAAGATCCATGTCAATGCGGATGGAACTTTGTATGATTTTAGCGTCATCGAAGGTTTAAATCCCTTATTGGACAGTGCCGTGCTGCGCGTTTTTAACAAGGTAATTTCAGACGACGGCTGGCGGCCTGCTTATATTCATGGTCAGCCCGTGAGTGCTGAGTTTGCGGCCTGGGTGAAATACAATCCCAATGTAGCGGGGGATAATGTATTGTTGTTGTGTCAGTTGAGTGAAAGTATTTACAAAGAGCACCTGCCAGGTTGTATTTTTATTACAGAGCATATGCCTTCTTTTCCGGGAGGAGGCACGGCATTGATGAAATTTATTGCTGAAAACTTAGAATTGGCACCAAAATCTAAGGACTGTTATTCTGGTACGATGACAGTTGTTCAATTTATTATAGACGAAAAAGGAAAAATTACTTCTCCCAAAATCGTAAGAAGTATTCATCCAGACATTGACGATGCATGCCTTAAACTGATTGCCAAAATGCCCAATTGGTTACCTGCCGAACAACGAGGCCAGCCCGTACGAACGCAGATGATGTTACCCATCCGCATTCGTATTGAGTAGGTATTCAGCTTACAAATCCAGTAATATCTCTACCAATTCAGCAGGTTTACTAAAAAAAGGCGAGTGACTGGTTTCCATGGAGTACACTTTTTGGCAAGGCATTTCGGTGTACATCTTGCGTTGGATGAAGGGCGTAACTGCGTTATCCAGGGTGCATTCGATGTATACACGGGGTACGGAGCCAAATTTCTCAGGGCTTAGTTGCAAGGGCGTCATCCCCGATTCAAGAGGTTCGGCGCTGAGCAGCACCCGCGCCAATTGTTCAATGTAGGGATCACAATCAGCGTACAAACC
>JAAFHQ010000874.1 GCA_013298445.1 Chitinophagales bacterium
GCCATGGCACTTTGGGCATCGCGACCAGTCTCCCCTTCAGCATCGGCACCCGCATGGTCGGCATCCACGTAGCCGATTTGATAATCGGTTTTCAGGCGATCAATCAGGGCAAAAGCCAGTTTTTTAATCACGCCACAGGGCGCACCGATGAAAGCCCATTCCTGACGGGCAAAGTGGCCGTAGGTAGGGCGGGTGATGGCGGCGTGTTTTTGATGGGTTGGCATGATTAACCTTTTTGTAGGTGCATTTAGTTTTGATACCTGGCTTTCAATTCATCAATCGTAAGAACCAACAGAGGTGGATGTTCATTGGTTCGATATGGGCGGAAATGCCGATCTTCAGAAACAATCACTGCCTGTGCCGCTACTGCACAATCGACAAACTTATTGTCATCGACATCTTCAGCAATCAGGTCCCAATTAAAATAGATATCGATGTGTTCTACTCCGGGAAAGGAGATTAGAAAATCAGTAAAATTAGAGGCTACTTCAGGTGTGGTTTTGGCAGCAAGAATTTCTTCGTACTCAAACAAAATTTCATTGGATATACATAGACGAAATTCTCCAGTAAGAACTTTGTCAAATATCCAACGATTGGGAGAACGTCTACCAATCATCGAAACGATTACGTTGGTATCAAGAACGAGTTTCACTCCGCCAGTGCTCATATGCCCAATTTGCGATGTCTATAGGCGTGAATTCTTTTTCTTCGATAAAAGCATCCATTGCGGCACTGGCTTTTTCAGCAAAATACAGGCCGATGAGTTGGCGTATTGCGAGAAGATCTTGTTCATCGACATTGTGTGCATAAAGTTTGAGCAACTCCAATTGAAGATTACTCATTGTATGTGGTTCGGCCTGCATATTGTCCGGTTTTTACAAAGATATACTCTAAATCTTCACTTTTGCAAACGCCCGATCCAAAATATCCAGCGCTTCCGCAATATCTTCTTCCTGAGCCGTCAGCGGTGGCGCAATACGAATGACATTGCCGTACAAGCCGCCCTTGCCAATCAGCAAGCCCAGTTCCTTGGTAGCTTCAAACAACTGGCGGGTCGCCTCGGTTGAGGGTTCTTTGCTTTGGCGGTCTTTCACCAGTTCCAAACCTTGCATCAAGCCCATCCCGCGTACATCCCCGATGACGAGGTATTTCTCCTGCAAACGTTCCAGGCCATCCCGCAACAATTTACCTACTCGGCCAACGTGCTGTGGGTCGGCGTGGTTTTCCAATACTTCCATGGTGGCCAGGGACGCCGCGCAAGCTACGGGATTGCCGCCGAAAGTACTCAGGCTGAGGCCGGCCTCCACGGTGCTTTGGGCAATTTCCATGGTGGTGATCGTATTGCCCAGCGGGAAACCATTGGCAATGCCTTTGGCCATGGTGATCACGTCGGGTTCGATATCATAATGTTCGATGCCAAACCACTTGTCGCCCGTCCGGCCAAAAGCGGTTTGTACCTCATCAATGATCATCAAACCTCCGTATTGTTTGACAATCTCTTGCGCAATTTTGAAGTATTCTTTCGGTGCGGTGATGAATCCACCTACACCCTGAATCGGCTCGGCAATGAATGCTGCGATTTTCCCGCTCGTGGTCGTTCTGATCACGTCCTCAATGTCTTGTGCACAGGCCACCCCACAGGAAGGGTAGGTCATTTTGTAAGGGCAGCGGTAGCAATAGGGGTTAACCGCGTGGGTGATGCCGGGTACTTGCGCTCCGGTCAGGCGCCAGGAGCTATGCCCCGTAAGCGTCATGCCAATGGCGGAGCGCCCGCTGTAACCGTGCCGCAGTGCCACGATTTCTTGACGACCTGTATAAATTTTGGCCAAAAACACCGCCGTTTCATCTGCATCCGTTCCCGAGGGCGTGAAAAATGAAACCTGCAATTTGCCGGGGGTGATTTGCGCCATTTTTTCCGCCAAATTGACATGGGCTTCGTTGGGGTAAAGCGTAGAAGAATGGATCATCTTCTCCGTTTGATTCTTCACGGCCTCCACGACTTCCGGGCGGTTGTGGCCCACACTGGTGGTGAGGATGCCGCCAAAAAAATCCAGGTACTCCTTACCTTCTACATCCCATACCCGCAGGCCTTCGCCACGCTCGAGTGGGAGGGGCTCGGTGTAATAAAGGAGGTGATTGGGCCAGAGGTATTGCTTCTGTTTTTCTAATAATTCTTGTTTGGTGGAGGTATGGGTGGTTTGCATGGTTTTGCTGTATTGAATGAGGAGCTAAGCTAGGGATTTTTTGCCAATAATGGAATAAGTCTTGTTCCTACGTCATTTTGTCGGTTTTTTTAAATACACTCTGCCAAATTTTCCTAAAATCACCTTGGCAAATCTTTTGCTATTCTCCCTAATAGTACCAAATTACAGTTAATGATGTTTATTGAAGGAGCAAATTTTAATCCAGACAAGGCAAAAAACGCAGCCATAGTAGGGCTACGGCGAGGCTTTTTAACGAAGTATGGGTTAAAAATTGCCCTTCAATAAACATTGATTAATTGTGATTTGGTACTAAGTGACAAAAACATCAGATATTAGCCAAATAAAAAGCACAAAACGAAATGACCTACGAAAATTTCACCATAAAAGCGCAGGAATCCATCCTGAAAGCCCAGCAAATCGCAGCAGGATTGGACCAGCAGCAGGTGGATACGGTGCACCTCCTCAAGGGCATTCTTGAAACCGACGAAAGTGTAGCCGGTTTTTTACTCGGTAAAGCCGATGTAAACCTCGACATGCTGCGCCGCAAGTTAGACGAGGCGGTGCTCAAGTATCCCAAGGTAGAAGGTTCCGACAAACAGTTTTTGACCAACGACGCCAACAAATCCCTCAGTAGAGCCAAAGCCCTGCTCAAAGAATTTGGGGACCAATACATCTCCGTAGAGCTGGTGCTGATGGGTATCCTGCAAGGAGAGGACTCCGGTGCCAAACTGCTCAAAGAACTCGGTGCCAACGAACAACTGCTGCGCGGCGCCATCACCGAACTCCGCAAAGGCCGCAAAGTGACCGACCAAAGTTCGGATGACAGCTACAACGCATTGGCTAAATACGCCATCAACCTCAACGAACGCGCCGAAACCGGCAAACTCGACCCCATTGTGGGCCGCGATGAAGAAATTCGCCGCGTGTTGCACATCCTTTCCCG
>JAAFHQ010000875.1 GCA_013298445.1 Chitinophagales bacterium
GATTCGCGAACTGGATTTTGAGGAGTATTTCGAGGTGTTGGCGGCCTATGTTACGGCCTTGTTTGAGGTGGGGGCTTACCGCGAACATTTGTTGATGGTAGATGTGGTGATCGAAACTTCGATCATCAACAACATTGTGGAATACAAGGGGGAAGATCTTTTTCGGCGGATGTTGTTCCGCAAAGCGGCCTCCTTGTACCATACGGACCAGTTTCAAAAAGCAGAGCATGTGTTGGCCGAGTTGTTGCGCATGGATCGAGAAGACCAGGGCGCCATTCTGTTTTTGAAAAAATGCCTGCGTACCCATTACCCGCAAATCCGCAGCAACGCTCACGCAGTGGCGGTATTTTTGTTCCTGCTCACGGCCTTTGTGATCGCAATAGAGGTATTGCTTATCCGGCCTTTTTATGAAATGCACGCCAAAACGGTGGAGATGTCCCGCAACTCGATTTTTGTGATCGGGATTTTGTGTGTCCTTTTTGGGAATTTGTACCATCGGCTTTTGGCGGAACGGGAGGTGAGGGGTTTTTTGAAGGCTTTGCGGAAGGAGAAATGAGTACCAATTTCTAAGGCACCAAAGGGGCACCTCAGTTGGTAGCGCACATTACGCCCAGGCCTTTTCCCCCACTTTATACTCCACACAACCATCAAATCTTCCGGGAATGGGATTGTAGCGCAATGCCTTGGTCATTCCGATTTCGGAGCTGAAATACGCAAAAGTGGCCAGTTGTTTGATTAAGCTGAAATAATGCGCTGGAGCGTCTTGGGCTTTACTGCTTTCATAGGCAGCAGCAGTTTTATCCATGCCCGAAAGTAGTTCATACCGTTGCACCGCATTCAAGGCACTGAAGCTGTTGTTGAATTGGGTTTGGCTCTCCGCCTGGATTTTTTTCAAACCTTCCAAAAAGATTTTTTGCTCCCCTTCTTCATAACAATCTTCCACAATGAGCATCATGAAGGCACCCGCTCCGGCCTGTTTTGCACCAGGTGAATCGGTAGTATTGGGCAGGATGGTGTCAGCGATGTCGTCCAGCAGCGCTTCGTCCCCCGCTTGAAACAGGGCACTTTTAGCGGATGATTGATTACTCGGGGCGCAACCACTCAGGATGGCTTCAGCGCCAATGATGGTTCCGCCGAGTAGGAGGGAGGTTTGGTAGAGTGCTTGTCTGCGATCCATAACATGGTACTTTAGCGATACAAAAGGTAACAATATTTGAAGAATCACCCTAATTGCCTAATCCGAATCTTAATAGAATCAATTTTGTTTTCTGCGGTAAGGATAAATCGTGGCGTGAAGTCAAAATTTTGATTTATTATACTCTTGAAAGTTTGGATATGTTTATCTCCAGGAAAATGCCCTGGCCGTAGGTATATGATGCCAATGAAATCTACTTCACTTGTAAAAACAATTTGACCAAAATCATTATCCTGAGTAACGATAATTCGGGCTTCTTCATAGGCGATTGGAATTAAATCCTTGTCCTTACTTCCAATTAAATCTGGCTCTTCGCGAACAAATTTGACATCATATCCTTGTTCTCTTAACCAAGCCACGAATTTTCTATGAAGATTCTCATCTGCTAAAATTTTGAAATCTTGAATCTTCATCAGGCCCGAACTTTGGTCTCGATCACGATCTCATTTTCCATCCATCGAGATGCATAAAGAATTGCTTCTTTGACACCATCATAAGGCAAATGAGGAAATTCTTCTACAATATCCTTGATGCTAGCCCCAGAGGCAATCCATTCCAAAATTAACTGTACGCTAATCCGGCTACCCTTGATAATAGGCTTACCCCCCAATATTTCTGGATCCGAGACTATATAGTGGAAGTCCATAACACGATTTTTTTCAAAACTAAGCCCTTTTTTGTTGAAATGCAAATGTACATTCAAAGTCTCACCTCTATCACAAAACCCCAGCTTTCAATTCCGCCACCGCATGATTGGCCGCCCGCGCCGTCAGCGCCATGTACAAAATGGAGGGACTCTGGTTGCCGGTACTGGTCATACACGCGCCGTCGGTCACAAAGACGTTTTTGCAGTGGTGCAGCTGGTTCCATTCATTCAGCAAGGAGGTTTTTGGGTCGCGACCCATGCGTACCCCGCCCATTTCGTGAATGTCCAGGCCGGGAGCTTGTTTGTTGTCGTGGGTGCTGATGTTTTGACAACCCGCCACCTCAAGCATTTCGCGGCTTTGGGTCAAAAAATCGGCCACCATTTTTTCCGCGTTGTCGTCGTAGCCTACGGAGGTGACCAGGAGTGGAATGCCCCACTGGTCTTTTTGATCGGTGCTCAGCCGCACGTGGTTGTTTTCATTGGGCATGGATTCCCCTTGCATGTACATGTACACTTCCCAGCCCCGGGGTTCGGAGAGCGCTTTTTTGTAGTCGGCCCCAATGCCTTCGGCGGCATCGCGTCGGGCGCGGTAAGCCCCCATAAAAGTGGTGTAGCCTCCGAGGAAATCGGTGTCTTGTTTGCCCAGGTTGCGGAAATTGGCCAGGATACATTCCACCGGATTTTTGCCGTACACGTATTTGTCTTCATAGCCCGGCATCTCGCCATGAGCGGAGCCCCGGTAAATGTGAAATCCGATGTATTTGCCCAACAAGCCATTGTCGTTGCCCAAGCCATTGGGGAAACGATTGCTTTGGGAGTTCAGTAAAATCAAATTGCTGTTCAGCGCGGAGGCATTGACAAAAATGACCCGGGCCTTGTATTCAGTCACTTCCTTGGTATTGGCATCGATCACCCTGACGCCGCTGGCTTTCCCCGATTTTTCATCATAAAGAATGGAGTGAACCACCGAATCAGGACGGATGGTCAGGTTGCCCGTTTTTTGGGCCCAAGGCAAAGTACTGGTGACCGAGCTGAAGTATCCGCCATAAGGGCAGCCGCGCATACAGAGGTTGCGGCGTTGGCAGCGACCGCGACCTTGTTCGAGGTGTATTTCTTTGGGTTCGGTGAGTTGAGCCCAACGGCCTTGTACCAGATAGCGGTTTTTGTAATGTTTCAGGAATTTTTCTTGCAAGTCTTTTTCCACACAGTTCAATTCGATGGGGGGCAAAAACTCCCCGTCGGGCATAGATGCTATACCATCTTTGTGGCCACAAACGCCGATGAATTTTTCTACATGGCTG
>JAAFHQ010000876.1 GCA_013298445.1 Chitinophagales bacterium
TGGATCTGATTTGGAAACCGCTGCCAGCATGGCCAGGATTTCGCCCTGAGTATCAGCAGTGGCCTTGCTGTAAATCGCCTCCCACAGTGGTTTCACCGTAGGCTTTTTGAGGGAGCTTGCCGCAACTTTCAGCACTTCCCGGCGATATTCTGCATCAAAACGGTTGAGTTCTGCATTCAAGGTTTTGACGGCCAGTTCTGCATTGGCCCAATTCAAGGCTTTGAGAGCGGCCAGGCGGTAGTGTTGCTGCTCGGTTTTGAGGGTGAGTGCCATGATATCGGCAGCCAGTTTGCTGACCAGGGCGATGTTTTTGGGGTGTTGCAATTGTTTCAGGTATTCCATCAATGCACTTGTGGCCTCGGTTGGATCATTTTTAAAATCCACCGCTTTGGCCTTGTTCAGCAAAAGGGAATAGGTTGACCCTTCGCCCATCAAAGCCAGACTCCAAAGCGCTTGTTTTTGCAAGGCCGCATCCGTACTCGAAGCAAACGCCAGAATGGAAGGAATGGCAGTCTTTGCTTTTAGCTCACCCAAGGCTTCAATGATGCGGTTTTGCACGGCTGGTTTGGCGGTTTTTAGGGCCGCTACCAAGGCAGGCTGTACATCCGGGGTCCGAATGGTCACCAAAGCGGCAATGGCTGGCGCGTACAAAGCATCGTTGGAAAAATAGGCACTCAACGGTTTTACACTGGCCGTAGTGCCCACCAATTGGATGTTGCTGATGAAATAGGCTTTGACTTCGTTGTCTGTCGCCTTGCTCAATGCTTGTAAAAAGGCCTTTTCAATGATGGCTTTGTCCACTGGCGTTTTGGCGTAGTGGGTCAACAGGGAAACGGCGTACCGTGGAGCAACCCCAGCAGCCTGGCCATTGGGTGCTACTTGGGTGCAAACCAAATCGAGCCCTGTCGCGCCAGTGGCCAGCAATTCGACGTAGTTTTTTTCAGCGGCCTGGTTGCTTTTGGCGGGGAGGGTGGCGAGGATGTCGGCGATTTTGGTGGGGGTGTTGGGTTGGGCAGTAAGCAGGAAAGGGCAAAAAAGAAGGAAAAAGTAGAGTAGCTTTCCTGTTTTCTCCCACGGCTTTTCCCACGACTGAAGTCGTGGGTTGGGGCGGTGGTGGTGCCTCCCACGGTTGAAACCGTGGGTTGGCTGCGTGGATGTTTGATGGTTATGGTTAGGCATCGAAGATATGGATGGATGTGGTTTCATAGTTGGTTTTTGCAGTGGTGATCAGATTTTCCAGGGGCCACGCATGGGCTGGTTGATGAGGCGGTTGGCGGCTTCATCGTTGATGAATTCCTGCTTGAGGGGATCAAACTGGAGGGTACGTCCCAGTTGCAGGGCAATTTTACCCATGTTGACTACGGTGCAGGAGTTGTGGCCATTGATTTCGTTGAGGGCAAATTTCTGACGGGTTTTCACCGATTCACTGAAGCTGGTCACCTGCGGCGCCGGATCAGGGAAGCTGTCAACCATTTGCAACAAGTTGGGGATGGTTGATTTAAAGCCTTTGTAGATTTTCCCTTTGGGGCCCTCGATGTAGGCTGCATCCGGGTTTTTGTTTTCGCCATCCAGAATGATTTTACAACCATCGGCATAGGTGAAGGTGATTTTACGCCAGGTGCCTACGGCATCATCGTGCTGCTGGGGACAATCAACCTCTACTTTGACCGGACTGGTGTTGTCCTTGCCCAAAATGTATTGAACGGGGTCGATGTAGTGTTGCCCCATGTCCCCCAGACCGCCACCGTCGTAATCCCAGTAACCCCGGAAGGTGGTGTGCACGCGGTGGGGGTTGTAGGGTTTGTAAGGTGCAGGGCCGAGCCACATGTCGTAGTCCAACTCGGCGGGTACGGGCGTGGGTTCCAGGTTGCTCTTGCCCACCCAGTAAAACTTCCAGTTGAAGCCAGTAACCCCACTGATGTTCACCGTCAATGGCCAGCCTAAAACACCACTCTCAACTACTTTTTTCAGTGGTTTAACCGTGGTATTCAAGCCATAAAACTGGTCGGTAAAGCGGAACCAGGTATTCAAGCGGAACATCCGGCCGTATTGTTCCATGGCTTCCACCACCCGTTTGCCTTCGCCGATGGTGCGGGTCATCGGTTTTTCACACCAGACATCCTTGCCTGCCTGGGCGGCCATCACCGACATCACACCATGCCAATGCGGCGGGGTTGCAATGTGGACGATGTCGATATCGGGTTGGGCAATCAAATCGCGGAAATCGGAATAAGCCCGAGCCTGGCCATTTGATTGGTCAACGGCCATTTTGAGGTGCTTTTTGTCGACATCACAAACTGCCACCAGTTTGGTGCCTTCGTAGCCAAAATGGCCACGTCCCATGCCGCCTACACCAATGATCCCTTTGGTGAGGGTGTCACTCGGGGCTAAAAAACCCTTGCCCAATACGTGACGGGGGACAATGCTAAACGCCCCGATTGCCAAGGCGGAGTTCTTGATGAAATTGCGACGAGATCGCAAGTGATTCGTTTTGTTTTGGTCTGCTGACATACACTGTATTTTGATAGAGTAAGATAGGCAGGTTTTGGAAAAAGTAGGGATGGAAGTTAAGATTTTGGGGAGAAGATCTTTTTGACGTGATTGGCCATTCTCCGAAGAAAGCTTAATTTAAAAGGAAAAATTGCAGGATCATCAGTCCGCCAGGCAGGCAAATTGTGCTCGAAAACATAAATCAATTGGGCATCAAAAGTTTCATTGTTATTGTCAGGGTTTTCAAAAAAAACCACAAGGCCATCGTGATCATCAAAATACCCATTTTCAAGAATTTTGGCATCTTTCTTTCGGATTAGAAAAGGCCTATTCCCTAGTAACAAAGAAAAAGGTATCGTTCCATAACAAATCATCCAATAGTGATCTCCTTCATAAATTGCCCGGACTTTTAAATCCGAGCTACCCCACTGATTCAAATGTTCACTCCCTATTTTATGTGCCTTACCCCAGCTTCTTACCTCCATGTTTGTTTTGTTGAAAAAGCACCAAACAATCATTTTTTTAATGCTTTACCTTCATTAAAGTTACACACAAAAGTCCAGATATAAAGTAAACATGAGTTGTCCCGAATTTTCAAAATAACTCCAAAGCGACATGATTTTCACAAAGAAAACAGTAGAGTAGAGAGAG
>JAAFHQ010000877.1 GCA_013298445.1 Chitinophagales bacterium
AAGCTTTAAAGGCTGAGCAAAAAGGGTGGTCCACAAGCCCATCAACAAAACCAGACATAGCAATGATTTTTTCATGCTTTCCTTATTTATCCATGTATTAATAGACTGACCTGCCGGTACTCCTGTGGCGTCTTACTCGTAATCTCTTTAAAAATGCGGTCAAAGTAGGACAGGCTGTTAAACCCTGCCTCAAAACAAACTGCGCCGATGGAAAAATCCCGGTTCAGCAATTGTTTACAAGCGTAAGCGACCCTCACCTCGTTGATAAAACGGGTAAAGGTTTTGAGAGTCCGGCTTTTGAAGTACCTACAAAAAGCCGTTTTGCTCAGGTTGGCCAATTCAGCTGCTTTATCAATACTCAATTGCTCTTTAAAGTTAGCAAATACATACTGTTTCACTCGCCACATCCGCTCCTCGTCCTGGCTAAAATCAAAATAATAGTCTTCGTGCAGCAAAAAGCTAAAATCGTCACTCTCCGCTAAGCTCAGCAATATTTCTAACAAAAGAATCAACTTGCGTGCATCCTGCACGAGGTTCATCTGCTCCAATAAGGGTTTCGCAATCCTGCCCACTCTTTCTCCAAAAACCAAACCACGTTTAGCCAACTGAAACAAATTGCGCAAAGGGTGTAATTCAGGGGCATTGCGAAAAGGCTCTCCCAGGAAATCTTCCTTAAACTGGATGATCAAGCCAAAGGGTTTTTCCTCCGGATACTGCAAACGATAGGCAGGATTTTCCTGCAAAACGTGGGGGAAATTAGTGCCCAGCAAGACCAGGTCACCCGCCTCAAACTCGTTGAATCCATTACCGATGATGGCATTGCTTCGGCCTTTCATGAAATAGATCAGTTCCAGTTCCGGATGACAGTGCCAACGGGTCGTGAGGTCAAATGCTTCCCATTTGAACACAAAGGAACGATTGGCCTGTGGATGGATCAAACGATAAGATGGTCCATACATGATTGACGTAATATTAGCGAAAAATAACCTCAATTGAATCTATTCTGCTAATATAGTTCAAAAACTGGGAAACTGAGTGACAAATCTTTCGCCCCTGAAATGACACCTTTGTAATCAGATCGCAAAACAACAACAATTTGGAACTAGGATTAAGCACCTACACTTTCCCCTGGGCTTTTGGTGTAGCCAGTATGGGGTATGCCGCAAGCATGAGCCTGGCCGATTTATTGCACTACGCTCAGCAACAAGGCATTGGCCGGGTACAGGTTGGTGACAACTTGCCTTTACACCTGCAATCCAAGGCGGACTGTCAGCATTGGGCTGCCCTGGCCCAGGATTTGGGCATACAAATTGAGGTTGGTACGCGCAGGCTCGAAGTTGCCCATATTCAACAATACCTAAAAATTGCCGAAATTTTCAAGGCACCCTTTATCCGGGTCGTAATTGACGATGGGGACTATAAGCCTGATCCTATACAAATTATAAAAAATTTAAACCAACTCGTTCCCGAACTAAGAACCCGTAAAACAATTTTGGCCATTGAAAATCACGACCGATTTTCAGCTTCCTTACTGCAACGCTTCATTGAGTCAAGTGATGCCGATTGGATCAGTATATGCTTGGATACTGCTAATTCACTAGGTGCCAATGAGGGTATTGCCACGGTAATGGATTATTTGGCACCTTATACTATCAATTTGCACATCAAGGATTTTCGCATTCAGCGTTGGCCCCATTTGATGGGATTCCGCGTAGAGGGTTGTGCAGCCGGGCAAGGCATTCTGGACATACCTACCTTGTTGCAGCAAGTGGCAGCTTACCAATGCTGCCAGTCCGTCACGCTTGAGTTGTGGTCCTCTCCACTCAGCAATGAGGAAGAGACGCTGAAAAATGAGCACCAATGGGCTGCCACAAGCATTGATTACCTAAAAAACCTGCTATGCGATATTTAGTGGTCATTTTTTCCTGGACTTGTTTGCCGGGCTTGTTTGCCCAATTGCCCGAGCCTACCCAGTGGCTGATCACCTCGGTACGCACTGGAGACACTGAAATTTTCATAGTTGATCCCCGCTACGGAGATGCTCAAAACATCAGCCGCGCCCCTGGTTCAGAAGAGCGTTACCCTGCCTGGTCACCAGATGGTAAAAAAGTGGTATTCACATCCAATCGAGAAGATGGAAAGACCTATGATTTGTACCTTCTTCATTTGGGAAGCAAAAAGCTCAGGCGTTTGAGTAAACTTCCCAGCGGAAGTGTTGCCTACTGGCCCAGTTGGACGCAAGATGGCAAATACATTTACTTCAATGAGGGCAATAGCAGCAAGGTGTATCGTGTACAACCCGATGGAAAAGGCTTACAACCTATTTGTGAAGCCAGGGATGCCTGTATTTCGCCTGATGGCAAATACCTGACCTATACGCAAGCGGGTCCACAAGGATTTGGGGTTTGGGTAGCCAAAGCCGATGGCAGTGAAGCCAGACAGGTTATCCCCCAAGAGAGTCGCATCGGAGGGATTGCTCCAGTTTGGTCTCACGATGGGCAAAAAATTGCCTTTTCCATGCAAGTAGCTGAGTTTGCCGAAATCTTTGTGTGTGATCGGGATGGCAGTAACCTACGGCAAGTAACCCAACTCCAACAAATCAGCAGTTCGCCAGCTTTTTCACCCGACGACAAGTGGCTAAGTTTCAGAGTAACCAACGAAGCCTATTGGCGAGATGCCCAAAAACGCGACAAAACTTACCAGGAAAAAGCAGCAGACAAACGCCCCGTGTGGGTCATTGAGATCAATGGCAATCAGCCAAAACTCATTGAAGCCCTACACTATCAATGTGCCATGGATGGCAGTCGAGCAGAATGGAAGCCAATACAATACTCACAAAAACAAAAACAGCCATGACCAAGATTTCACTCATCGGTGCAGGAGGCAAAATGGGCGTTCGGCTCAGTGACAATTTCCTCAAAAATCCACAATATGAAGTTACCTATGTTGAAATTGCCCAAGCGGGTATCGACAAACTTGCTGAACGGGGAATCAAGGCTACTGAAACAAGCGATAGCGTTCAGGAGGCAGATGTGGTGATTTTGGCGGTACCCGACGTAGCCATTGGAGCCATTTCTGAGGTGTTAATCCCCCAGATGAAAGGTGGAGCGGTAGTGCTGACTTTAGACCCCGCCGCCC
>JAAFHQ010000878.1 GCA_013298445.1 Chitinophagales bacterium
CAATAATTTCATTAAAAAACTTTTGCAAGCTAAGCATGCTGAAGCCTTGGCATACCTAAAGTTGGCCATGAAGGCAGAATTCGCTCATTTTTCAAGTGAAGACCCTTGGGGCTTCAATGAGCCTTTATTCGATTTTCATAGAAAAATCACCCCATTGATTCGCATTGCCAAAGAAAAAATAAAAAAGCTTAAAGACCCCTTTCTGATTCGGCGTTATGCCTACCAATTGGTGGTACAATACCATTATACAGGAAAAGGCAAGCAATGCCTGTACTACTGCAACAAATACTTTGACCTCAACCAAACAGCGTCCATTTTAGTACCCTGGGCACAATTGTATAAAGCGGGTGCTATTGCTGATTTGGAAAATCAAATTGAGGCCAATTACCTCCTTTCAAAAGTTTTTGACCTGTGTGAATCCAAAAAAAATCGAGTTTACTACCTGTTTAATCAAGCAGACCTAGATGCTACCCTTAAGTTTTCCAAAAACGCGCATGAACAGGCTGTCATTTATAGCATTGCTGGCTTAAAAAACCCCGGTCGCAACCTTAATAACTTAAAAAAGATAGTTGCACTTGACCCTGGTTCTCGCTATTTGCCCCAGTTATTGACCCGGGAAATCAACAAGCTTGAGAATTGGATATTAACACCACAGGTTACTTTTTTTGGCGGCGATAACCCCTATGGAGGCACTGCACGGCCTTTGATTGATTATATGCCTGGTGAGAACTATGCTCTACTCAACAAAGACATCCCTTATTTGAAAAAAAACCAGGCTAAAGATCGATCCTACCTTCGTGAGGTACGTAATCTGATTGCCTCTTTAATGCGTGACCCAAAATTTGCCGCTCAAGATTTCGGGCACCTTGCACTTGCTTATCTTTTTTATTTAGACCAACAACCCATTCAGGCTAAACTCCAATTGCAAAAAATTACAAAGGAGCAAAACCCCATAGTTCAGCTACAGAAAAACATTATTAACCTGCTGATTTTACCAGAAATAGCCGACATAACTTCCCCACAAACCAAAGCAAAAATTGCTCAAGCATTTAAAAAAATCCATGCCCATGCCCATTTGTTGGATGCCAAATTGAGGGCTTATCCCAAGTTGATGTTGCATTTTTCCAGGTTGTATCAACAAAAAGGAGATGTGGTCACCGCTGGTTTATTGTACAATCGTAGTCAGAATGTACCAGTTAATGGATTGACCTGGGTGAGCAGTTATTATGGAAACATCCACTATTTTGATCGCTTCGCTTCATTGTCTGACCTGGATAGATTAATCGAATTAGCGAAAAAAAAGAACCGGACAAGTTTCGAGACACTATTAACCGACTCGTTATCTATCGAGGAAAGAACAAAATATTTATCTTATCTAGCCGACGACGAAAGGTTTTATTATGATGAAGGAGATATGCCTAGCGCATTACCCAGCCTTGAGCAATTGTATGATTTAAAAGGAACCATTGCTTTTCGTCAAAATCGACTTTTAGAAGCATTGGCCTGTTTTGAAAAATTGCCTAAAACCTATTGGCGAGATACTTATGAATTCAATGATTACTTGCAGCAAGACATTTTTGCTGATGCCCAGCATTTTTCTTGGGAAGGGGCGCAATTGAAGATTTTTAACAAAGCTAATATGGTTAGGCGAATGATCCAGTTGCAGCGGCAAGCCCGTCTACCAGGGCCAAAGCAGGCTGAAGCTTGCTATTTGCTCGCCAACGCCTATTACAACACGTCTTACTGGGGCAAGGCTTGGATGATGTTTAGTTATGGGAAATCTATTTTTGACTATCAAGATGGTGCTGATGGTGCTTCCCATATTCATTTTGCTTTTCACCCCAATGCAAAAACTTATTTCAATGTCTACTACAAAATGAGCCGAGCGATTAGTTATTATCAGAAAGCCCTAAGTTGTAAGCCTGAAACAGAGCTTGCAGCTCGTGCTACCTTCATGTTAGGTCACTGTATATCTTATGCAAACGTTGTCAATGTGGGGACAGACGATGGTTTTTATGCAGATCAAAAGGGCGATGTTTCTTCATTTTTCAGCACTTTCCGCACCAATTTTGGCCATACCCTCGCCTACCAAGAATGCCTCAAAACTTGCCCAGAACTAGCCGATTATTTCAAAACCAGGTAAAAAACCCGTAGCCATGATAATACGTTTCACTCCTATTTTTCTCCTACTCTTCCTGGTGCCCACCATCCGCACCAACGGCTGCGGCACTTATTTCCACCACGAGCAATACCGCATTGCCTGGTTCAACCCTTTGTTGATCAACGATGCAGCACTGCGGGCTTTTCACTACAACACCTATTTTGAGTTTCAATACCCGGCGGATCCTGAGCAGCTCGATTACCGGCGCAACTGTCAGGAATGGGCTAACTATCTAGGGGCAGAGGTAAAGGAAGCCGATGTCTTGCAAATTTTGTACAAAATCGGCCCCGAGCGATTCCTCAACATCCTGGATGAGGGCCAACTCGCCATTCGGTTCAAGAACAACACCTTTATCCAACAACTCCTTCAGCCCAGCCATGCTGAAGCCCTGGCTTACCTGACTTTGGCCATGCGCGCCGAGTTTGCTCATTTTTCCAGCACGGACCCCTGGGGGCTCGAAGAGGAAGATTTTGATTTTTTTAAACAAATCACCCCAATCATCCAGGAAGCCAAGCAAAAAGTAAAAAGCCTCAAGGACCCCTTTTTGCAGCGCCGCTACGCCTATCAATTGGTGGTACAATACCGTTATGCCGAAAACGCTGATGAATGCAGCAGCTACTGCGATGAGTATTTTGCCTGGGACAGCAACCCTAGTATCCTGGTTCCCTGGGCGCAGTACCACAAGGCCGAATGCCTGGCCACCCAAAGTAACATTGCCGAAGCGAATTACCTCTTGTCGAAGGTGTTTGACCAATGTGAATCCAAAAAATTGCGGGTATTCCAACTTTTTGACCTTGAGAAACTGGACGAGACCTGGCGTTATGCCAAAACTGCCCCGGAAAAAGCCATGCTCCATACCCTGGTTGCGCTGATGACTTCGGGTAGGGCCCTGGATCAAATCCAGCAAGTGATCCAATTGGACCCAGGTTCCCGGTACTTACCGCAATTGTTCACCCGTGAAATCAACA
>JAAFHQ010000879.1 GCA_013298445.1 Chitinophagales bacterium
AGAAATCGCCGTAATGGGAGCCAAGGGCGCTTCGGAAATCATCTTCCGCAAAGAAATCCTGGAAGCTGAGGATCCCGAAGCCATGCTCCTCCAAAAAGAAAAAGAATACCAGGAGGCTTTTGCGCACCCTTACCAGGCGGCAGAACGCGGTTACATCGACGAAGTGATCGACCCCTGCCTCACTCGCCGCAAACTCATCAAAGCTTTTGCTTCGATTGAAAACAAGGTGGCGCACTTGCCGAAGAAGAAGCATGGGAATATTCCTTTGTAAGTGAAAAGTGAAAAATGGGCTTCCGCAGCGACTTTGACACGCAATATTGAACAAGCCGCTGCGGTAGCCCATTTTTCACTTTTCACTTTTCATTTTTCACTATTTTTGCCCCACAACAAAACAATTGGATTAGTGACCAAGCCTAATCTCAAAAGTCTAATTAAAAAAAGAACTTATGAAAAAGTTTTCCAACGTAAGCATCTGGTTGATGTTTCTGCTTCCTATGACCAATTTGATGGCCCAAAACATTCAGGAAAACGAACGCACCATGAGTCAGGGTTCCAAACCTGGCTTTTCCATGAATGTCAGTGATTTGGATGCCAAAGAAACCGAACGTTTGTGGATCGATTATTTGAAGGATTCCAAAGCTAAAACCAAAAAAGACCGCAAAACCAACGAGGTATTTGCCGACGACGCTTCCGTACCCGCCATCAGCACCAACTTGCTGGACATTTACGCCACTTTTACCGAGCGCAACAAACAAACGGAAATCATAGTTTGGGTTGATTTGGGTGGTGCTTTTTTGGCTCGTCGCCAACACCCCGACAAAATTGATGCTTTTGAGCAGTGGTTGAGCGAATTTGGCCGCCGTACCCGTGTACGCAAAATCGAACTGGAGCAGGAAGCCGAAGAACTGGTGTTCAAAGATCAGAAAAAAGAATTCGACAAACTGATCAAGGAGGAAGAGCGCCTGAAAAAAGAGATCGCCGATGCTGAACAGCGCATTAATCAGGCGAAAAAAGAACTGGAAGTCAACAACGCCAATCAAAACAATCGTCGTCAGGAAATGGAGCGGCAGCAGATGAAGATCCAGGAGATTGAGGCGAAGAAGAAACGGGTGGAGTAGAGACGCAAGATCTTGCGTCTCCGCCAAGTATACCACCGTAGAGACGCACGGCTGTGCGTCTCCGCCAGGCTAGTTCCACATCGACATTTTTATTGTCACAAAGGGAAAAAAAGAGGACTCAAAGGACACAAAGTTAGGCGTTGACGACGCTTTGCTTTGTGTCCTTTGAGTCCTCTTTTTTTTCTTTGTGCTAATAAAGTGTCGCTAAGTGATGATTTTCTGAAAGATTCGAGACTCTACTCAAATCTCTTCACTTTTCACTTACTTCGTCACCTTCACATTATCCAATCTAAACGTCGTCGTATTCGTCGTTTTATCCCCCTTGTGCTGGAAACCAATGTAAATCGTGCCACTGTACCCACTCACGTCGATATTGCCCGACTGCACCCAATCGTAGTTCGCATCCGCTGCGCTAGGCATTTTGTAAGTCAGTTTTTTCCAGGTCGCTTTGTCAATGTTGGTGCCATCGAAGTCGCTGGAAATGTAGACCGTCAAACCATCGTGTTTGTAAAAGGCCTGGGCACTTTCAAAAGTCAAGGTTTTGGCATCAGTTGCCTTGATTCCGGGGCTGATCAACCACATTTCATTTTCGGTATCGGTGCTTTGGAAAGCGGTCGCTTCCGCAAAGAAGTTGCCCGAAAAAGACTTGGTCAACCAGGTCCGGGTGCCCGTTACTGACTTGTTCACCCAACCCGTGACTTTCACTGCCTGATTGGCCGTGCCACTGCTGAAGGATTCATCCAGCAAGTTGTTGGTGCTGGTGCCACCACCGCCACCAGTTACTACGATGTCGTTCAGGTTGCGAGGGGTAATTTGAGCAGTATTGAATTGGGAAACGATGCCTACCAAATCCAGGTTTTTGCCAACAGGCAGTGCTGAACCTGAAAAAGTAGCCTGACTACGGGTGAACACTACCACCTGACCCGTAGAGTCGGTCAAAGTTTTGGAACCGCTGTAAGTCCCGCTTGCGCTGAAACTACCTTTGATCACTTTCACCAGGGTAGATTCCCATTTTTCCAGATTGGCCACCACCTGGGCCGCGCTCGCTACCCGAGGCGCTGGCAATTGCCCGGCGCCATTGAGCTTTGCGAGGTTGTTGTCCACGTTGTTGACCTGGAGCAAACCATTAAAAGCGGAGAGTTCCTGGCCAGATACGGTAACTTCAATTTCCTGGCCCAGGTTAAAACTGTGTTCGTTTTTAAAACGCACCACAATACCTGCATCCCCTTGCTGGATGATGGCGTTGCGTGGGTCGGTATTGCCAGCCCCTTTGTCAGAAATGACGACTCCTTTGATTTTGCGATCAGCAGGCGCGCTGATGGTCGTGCCTTTAAACAGGTCGCGCAAATCGGCAATGGTCATCAGTTGGCCACCGCCGCCAGTTCCTGCACCACCACAACGTACGCCGGTCATCGCTGCGTCGCTAGGATCGCGGATGATCAATTGTTTGGTGCTGCCGAATACGGTATAAATGGCAGTAAGTGAGCCTTTTTTACCCGGCGTTTTGTCCTTGGCAAAATCGGCATAACCGCTGCTGCGCACAATTACTGTTCCACCGCTACAGTCCTGCAAATTGCGGTTGACCGAAAACAGCTTCACCGCGTCTGCCCAGGTCTGGTTGGTATCCGCTGGAGCAAACTCCACGTTTTCCAGCTTGATCAGGGTATTGATGTGGGTTTGATTCAGGTCTTTGATGCCCAGTACTTTTGGTGTTACGGGTTGGTCTTTGGCCGTAACAAATACGTGTTGAGGAATCAACAGATCCTCGATGGCATCGGTCACACTGCCATTCAACTGATGTACACCGTTGTAATCGCCGATGTAGAGGTCTTTACAACGCACAGCTACTTTGGTGCCAATCGGGAAGGTGTTGTACAATCCACTGGCGTTCATGCGCACCGAGATACCCCCGGTGCCGTCCTGGATGACGATGTTTTCAAAAAAGTTGCCAGAGCGGTCGTCGGCTACCACGATGCCTTCGATGATCAGGTCTTCCGTAATTTTGGAA
>JAAFHQ010000087.1 GCA_013298445.1 Chitinophagales bacterium
CAGGCGATTCAGCTCGTCAATAGACTCGCGCAACAGCACTTCATCAATGGGGATATTGGGCAATGGCCGGCGATTTTTCAGGTCGATCGTTGCGATGTCGGCCAATTCGAGCAATTCCAGGTTTTCGCGCGACAACAGACGCGGGTCTTCATTACGCATGATCCGTAGTCCCAGGTTGATCTTGGCCTTTTCGATCAAATCGTTCACAAAGCGGGCGTTGCCGAAGGTGCGGTCGCGTTTGCGGTAGGCATCGATGATGACTTCGTCTACTTTCTTTTCCGCTTCTTCACCCAGTTTGACGCCTTTTTGTTTGCACACAAAACGGGCAATTTGGGAGAGTTCTTGCGGCAGGTAATCCGCAAACTCAAAATTGAATTGGAAGCGCGACTTAAGGCCAGGGTTGGAATCCAGGAATTGCTTCATTTCCTTGGGGTAACCCGCCACAATGATGGCCAAGTCACCCACACCATTCGACATTTCCCGCACCAGGATTTCGATCACTTCGCGGCCAAAATCTTTGGTATCGTCGCTGGAGCGTGCCAGGGCATAGGCTTCGTCGATGAACAATACGCCACCCCGAGCCTTTTCAATGGCTTCTTTGACTTTGGGCGCAGTTTGGCCGATGTATTCCCCTACCAGATCTACCCTATCCACTTCGTGCACGTGCCCTTTGCTGAGCAAGCCCATTTTGCGGTACAAGAGGCCCATCATACCCGCTACCGTGGTTTTCCCGGTGCCGGGGTTGCCGATGAAAACGGAGTGGACATTGACGTTTTCTTTTTCATCAAAGCCTCTTTCTTTGCGCAATTGCAGAAACTTGATGTAATCGGCGTGGTTGCGAACTTGTTGCTTGATGTCGGTAAGGCCAATCAGGTTATCGAACTGGCCCATGGCGTCGTCAAAACTCTGCCGATCATCAGGTTGGATACTGGGTATAATCTGTTGACCCCGGTCAGGCAACCACACGGGGGAGATGCCTTCGACAAAGTCTTCGTCGATTTCAAATGGAATCACGGCAATGAGCCGATCCATAAAGACCAACTCGGCCGTATAACGATCCTTGCGCCAGGAGCCCTTAACATTGGAGCCCCAGCCAGTCGTAATTTTGATGAATTCGTCCTTTTTTTCAACGCGATGCAAACGCACCACTTGCCCCTTCAATTCCCGGGCATCGTTGTAGAACTTGGCAAACAACTCGCACTGCCAGGCTTTAGAAATGTGCAGGTTTTGCAACACGACTTCAATGTAGATGTAGCGGGTTTCTTCGCCACTAAAGGACTTGTAATACACCCGATCCAGCTCTGGAACATCGTCGTAAGGGCCTTCGTACAAACGTAGGGAATGTACGGAGAGGTAGGGATTTTCGCCACGCAAAAAGTCTTGGCCAGCGTCTTCGATGTAGAAATATTTGGTGCCGACCTTTTCGCCTTCGATCCAGGCCTCCCAATAATAAGTACCGTTTTTCCAAAAAGAGCCTTCGGTTTTATTGCCCCAGCCTTCGCGGATGTACACGACATTGTCGTATTTGCTCACTTTTTTGCGCAGGGGTAAATCACAAATCTCTTTCCGGCCTTTCTTCAGGGAAAAGCACTTCAGTTCTACATCGATTTCCCAATCTTCAATGTCGAAGTACTTGTTGTAAAAAGAGAGTTCTGCATAGATGTAAGTAGTTTCCAAACGATCAAACACCTGCCGATACTTCTTTTTGTTATCAGCTAGCCACTCCGTTGAGGCATAAACCTTCAATTCTTTGAATTTATGCCGCTTAAATCCTGGTTTTGAAAATTCTTCCGTCATAACATCACTCTGGGTTATTTCCGCCACAGAACGCAAATACAAACTAATTTTTTGTTTTCGCTCTGCTAATATGCTGCTTTTTGTACAAAGTTTTTAACTTTCTTGCATTAAACTCATTTAATGTCCCAGCAAGAATTTAAAGTACCCACCTTAGTCCAACACATTCAAGTAGATGGTAGGCCCTATTTCAGCCTAAGGCCGCTGTTTTGGCCCGGACCGATCTCCATTCATCGTCGGTATCAGGAGGCCGTTGTCGGTTTCCGAAAAGAAGTAAGGCATCATCTATCTGCTTACCCGACTAGTCGTCATACACTGGATCAGACCCTTTGGTTGATGTTCCAGCCCAAACCTCTATTTCAAAAGCGCAAGGTTCAATTTTCTTTTGGAAAACACCAGGTTGATGGCTTGTTTTTGGTATTACAATTCACCGTAAACAATTTGCCCATCCTGTATTTGCCCGCTTTTAACAACACCATGCAACTATTGGCTACAGAAGAAACACCAATTAGTGACCAGGAGTTGGAAAAAGTGATCAAAAGATTATTGCATAAAGAACGAGAATACCAGGGGGCAGAGTTCCAGCCTGAGGAATATTATGCCAATCGCCGCGATTATTTGGTGGATGTACCTGTCAAACTTGACCTAAAATCTGGGCCAAATCGTTTTGAAGAAGTTCAAGACACCAACCCTTTTTTCCGCTTTTTTCAGGAAACGGAGTTTGATGGGGCGGAGGAAGCGGCCAAAACGGGTAATGACCTCAACGAAAGTTTCCCCCATGCCTTACAACAAACTTTTTTTCGCGACGAGCTGGCTACAGAAATTTATGATTTGATGTACCAACGCGACCCCATTCCTTTTGTACTGGTTGGTGAAGAGGGAGTTGGCAGGCACAATTTAATTTCAAATGCGGTGCACCGCTATTTGTCCCAACGATCGGAGGATGAAAAAGAGTCGCCAGTAAGTGTGTGGAACCTCGATCCCAACCGGATCATCAGCGGCATGTCCATTGTGGGGCAATGGCAAAAACGCACGGAAGCCATTATCCAATATTTGATCAAACCCAAAGTCGGGCATAAATTACTGATCGACAACCCAGTGGCACTCCTTCGCATCGGCAAATCAGGGCAAAACTCCATGACCTTGAGCGATGTGCTCAAACCCTATCTGGAAAAACGTAGCCTACAAAACATCCTTATTGCCACGCCCCAGGAATGGCAATTGATTCAGGAAAAAGACCGGTCTTTTAGTGATTTGTTTCAGGTCATCAGAATATTTGAGCCCGATCCTTCAACAGCCCTGAAGATCATTTTGGAGCAACGTAAAATCCTGGAACAGGAGAATGGTCTGCGCATTTCCATCTCGGCTATTAGCCAACTGATGTATGTACACCGCATTTTCCAGTCCAATAAGGCCCTGCCGGGGGCGGTTATCCGGCTTTTGCGGCAAATGGCGATCAAACACCGCTATGGGTACGTCGACGCCCAAAATGTACGCGAGGAATTTGGAATGGTTAGTGGGCTGAGGGAGGAGATTTTTAGTTCAGGACATTGGTTTGAAAAAAATGAAGTACTCAATGGTTTACAGCGGGAATTGATTGGTCAAAAAGAGGCTGCCATGGCACTGAACAACGTGATCCAGTTGTACAAAGCCAAGCTGAATAACCCGCGCAGGCCGATCAGTTCCCTGATGTTCATCGGTCCAACCGGGGTAGGTAAAACGCATGCTGCAAAAATCCTAACCCGCTACCTGACTGGCAGCGAAGAAGCCCTGGTGCGTTTTGACATGAACGAATACCTCGACCCCTATGCGATTGACCGGCTCATTGGGGACGAATACAACCCGGAAGGGCAATTGACGGGCAAAATTAGGTATCGGCCCTTTAGTGTGCTTTTGCTAGATGAGATTGAAAAAGCCCATCCAAAGGTCCACGACCTCTTTTTACAATTACTGGACGACGGCCGTTTGACCGATCGGCTCGGGCGAACGGTGGATTTTACCAACTGCATCATCATCATGACTTCCAATGTAGGGGCCGATGACAACCGTTTTCGCATCAGTTTGGGCAATGACCCTCAGCATCAGGGTCAGGCTCAGGTATACCGCAGTGCCTTGGAAAAACAATTCCGCCCCGAGTTTGTCAATCGGATTGAACAAATTGTCATATTCCGCCCCTTGGAACGGGAGCATATTCTGGGCATTTCCCGTTTGCAAATCAAGGAATTGTTGCAACGGGATGGCTTTGTGCGGCGCACCACCATTTTGAACATCCAGAAAGAAGCCCTGGAATGGGTAGCCAATCGGGGATATGATCCCGAAATGGGTGGCAGGGCGCTGCGGCGGCAAATTGAGCGCGATTTGACCAGTTTGTCGGCTGATCAGTTGTTAAAAATCCGCACTCCTGGGCCCATTATTTTGGACATTCACTTGGACGAGGATCGCCTGATTCCCCGCATTTTCCCTTTGGAATTTGCCATTGCGAGTGGTGAAACCTATTTCCCTAAACCGCCAAAACCCGAAAGTGGGGGTAGTTTTTACCGTCGCCTGCTCAATTTGGTGGATGAACTGAATGAACAAGTCAGTAATCGCAACACCGGCCCGGATTATTACGACGCGCGCAGCATTCAGGACGATTGGCATTATTACCATTTCATCACCCGTCTAGACGAAATGAAGGAAAACATTGCCACGTTCATGATTGCGTTCAACAACAATAATTTTGTGCGCAATTTGCCGACTCCACTGCGGTTGAAACAATCCGAATTGTTCCGGGACCGCAGCAATTCGCGCAATCCCGAATCCCTGGAAGATGTCAAAGCGCGTTTGTTCCACGATGCCGCTTTAAAGGAAGTGAGTGAGACCTATCAGTTTGCCAATGGTGTATATGATGCAATGGATACCGAATTTGTGGACCATTACCTCAATGTGGCACTCTTGCGTTTGGCTGGTCGGGCCTTCTTGCGCGGGGAACTGGACAAAGTAGAGATCAAAATGGAATCCCTGGTTGCCGGGCAAGGCCAACGTGAAATCGAATACCTCGTGGATCGTTATCAGGATTTACTCGAACACCTCAACATTGAATTCGACTACTATCCTGAGGAACAGTTAATAGTGGCCGAGGATTACGGCATTGCACCGCTGCTACAAAGTGAAGCTGGCATCCATTTGTTTTACCTCGCACATCAGAATCCCCTTCCCATCCGGGTGCACATCAAACCAGTGGCGGAAAAAACCAATACCTGGCAGGTGATCCGGCTGTACGACGGCAACCGCACCTTGACCGATCTGCGCACTCAATTCACCAACGTGATAAACATGAGCGGGCAGGAGTTTAAGTTGTTGGTGTATGCGGGTTTGCCTACGGAGTTGAGACGGGAGTTGATGCGTTTTTAATGTTTATAGTTTTTTATACACAATGCTCATGTGTTTGGCTTTGGTGGGATTGGGATATTTGGGATTATTGGTATAACTAAAATCCCAGGTCATAGTCCCGTCTTGAAATTTGATGGTGTATACGGAAGCTGGAAGTTCCAAACTTTCCACTCCATCGATGGTCAATTTATTGCCCACCAAAGTGTATTTGATGTCCGCATACATATCCGCCATTACTTGCATTGTTTTGGCGCATTCAGCTGGAATGATGGTTTTTTGCAGACCATTGGCTGTAAATTCATAAATGAGCATGGCCGCACAAGGCAGTGCTTTTGCCGCCATTGCGTGGACATCGGTCACTTTACCGTCGGATTCAGTGAGTATGACTGCGGTACGTTTCCATTTGCCTACAATGCTTTGTCCATGGGAAATAGGTAAAAATCCCAAAATAGCGATGCATATCATGAGCATCAAAGGCTTGGTTTTATTGAACATTTTTTGTGTTTTGTAGGGTAAAAAATCTTATTTGCGCTTTAAAGCGAGTGTTGCAATATGATCAAAACGCGGATCAGCACTACTGGAAAAACTGGAACCGTCCGCCTTAAAATAGGCAAAGCCCATCCGCAAAGTCATGTCATCTTCGGCCCATTGCCCGGATTCACTGAGGTTGAGCGCGAAATTGGGTTGCAAGCGTTTGGCTTCATCGGCAGCACCGAATTGCAATTTCAATTGATGGAAGTCATCTTCACCAACAGAGCCGTGCAGTACATAATCCTCTTGCCCTAAACGACTGCTTACGGTAGCTACGCCTTCGAATAAGCGTTTGTCTTTGCTAGAGCCCAAACCTCCACGGGTACGCCTACGGCTACTGCGATTGGCTTGTTTACGGCGTTCTTTATCGGATAAGGGTTCAAAAATTTCCAAACTGATGGATTTGGCGATTCCATCTGGGTCGGTGTAAGTGCCCTGCCACTCTCCTACCAACAATTTGGCATTTTTGTCTTTGCTATAGGCCCAAGGTCGGGTTTGATAATCGCGCCAGTAGCTGTACTGGTATTGGCATTCGTACATGCCCCAACTGAGCAAGGCCAGCCCAAGGAAAAGCAGGAGGCAACGACCACGATTTTTTTGAACACTCATAAAAGGATTTTTTGCAACAATGTGACTAAAAAAACAACTCAATAACCCCATTTTTGGCCATTCCAGGGCAGGTGATAAAACTGTCGATCGCCACCCAACACAATCACATCCAATCGGTTTGGCCCCCAAGAGCATGCTGACAAACCTCCCAACATCAATCCACCCAGGTTTTGGATATTGATTGCACCCTCTGCGGTTGTTTCCCGATAGCCCAAAGAGCCATTCGGTGCCGTATAAAACAAATCAACACCTCCCTTTTGCCGACTTATTGCGTGGAGCGCTGAGCCTAGCTTGACGGGAATCTGTAATTCAAACCAGTTGCTCCACCCCGTAGGATAAAAGTGCAGGCCCCAGATTTTTCCATCAACTCCTGGAGCATACAAGTTGATGCGATTGACATCTGAACAGGCTACAGTAAAACGGCCTTCGGTCAAACCGCCCAGGTTTTCCCAATTGCTCCAGCCATTGTCCCACCACAGGTGCTCCATTCTTTGGCTAACCTGGGCAAAAATGTCCAAACGACCTGGCCCCCAGGAAGTAACCCGGACGAAACCATCATCTATTGGCAATTTTCCGTTGCGCAGTTCTTCCCAGTTGCCCCAGCCGTTGTCCCACCAGGTATGTTTAAGGCCTCCCGCTGTGGTGATGGCAAAAATGTCCAGGCGATTCGGTGCCCAACTCACCAGCTCAATTTCTCCCTCCAGGTCTCCCCCACCACGGTGATCCCAGGCGCTCCATTTTTTCCCATCCCAATACGTATGGTACAGGTGGCCTTCCAGGGTAGTGAATGCATACATTCGCCCGGGTCCCCAGGAGATTACCTTGAGTCGTCCCCTTTCATCCCCATCACCGTGTGGCCAGGGGATCGGTTCCCAGGTTGACCAGGTGTTGTCTTGCCAGCGCCGACAAAAGATGGTTTCGCCAGCATCCCAAAAAACAGCCAGTTTATCCGGGCCATAAGCGACGCTGATTGGAAATTTGTGCCCAGGGCCACCGCCAAGATTGCCCCATTCTGGTTTAGGCTGTGTTTTTTGTGCCTGAACAAATCCGGTATTAAAAAGCACAATACCTATGCAAAATAACAAAAGTAGGCGCATGGTTTATTGATTGATGGGGAGTTTGGAAATATTCAAACGGGTAAGGCTGATCACTTCGCCAGCTTCCGAAAACTCTTCGCGGTAGTCGTATTTGGGCAATTCGTTGAGGTAAAATCGTTTGCGACAAATGCGCTGACTGGTTTTGCCCGTTTCACATTTTTTGGTATTGTCCAGATAGCGGAAAGTAAAATGGTCATCATCGCCATCACCATAGGCGTAATCAGGATTGGCATCTTTTTCAAATAGCGCAAAATAAATGTCGATATAGCTACCGTCGGCGGTACCAGGAGGGAAAATGAATTTCACGCTGCTACCGGGTAAGATGGAATTGCCCTGGTTATCCAAATCAACACTTTGTTCACCGGGTAAATCCAGTAACATATTCTGGCCCCGTTCGGCGGGCACTTCGGTGTTGGTGCCTTGGTAAGCCATCGCCCAAACTTTGCCGTAGATGTCCAGGTCACCTCCTTCAGGGCCGCCTTTAAGCATCAGGCCACTAAGTTCCACGGCAGCTCCAGCAGCTTTTACGGCGGGCGGGGTGCAGGTTTGTTTGATAAATTCGTCGGTGGCCGTGTTGTAACTCACGATCCAGTTGTCGCGGGTAGTGGCAATGGTGTAGCGGATGGGCTGGCAGTTGTGGTAATTGAGGCTACTTTCGATGCTTTGCACCCGGCTTTTTAAATCACTCAGGCTGTATGCCGATACTACATCTCGGGATTGACCACCTACTACAAACATTTTAATGGTCATTTCCTGGTTCAATTCCCGACTCATCAGGTCCAGATCTACGTTTGCACCTGCCACAAAAGCCTCTACTTTGACCTTGAGTTTGTTCGCAATTACCTCCAGCGATTCTTTGATTTCCACACTGGCCAGGATGCGTAAGCCGTAATCTGCTTTTTTCAAGTACACCAGATTGAGATCCTGATTGAGGGCATCGTCGGTAAAAAAGCCACCTTGGGGAGCATTCGCTTCGATGGTGAACATTATTTTACTGATGTCTACCAACAAGTAAGTGCTTTTGGAGCTCTTTTGGAAGTTAAAAAGATTGTCGATGCTGTAAGTCAGGTAATGGGCACCTGCTCCAATTTGTAGTTGAAAATCGGCTTCGTTGTGCACCTCTTTGATGGTGGCATTGTAAGTCAGGTTGGTCTGTTTTTCCTTTTCACTTGAAAATTGACCGTACAGATTGGCAATGGCCTGTTGGAGGTTATGTTTGAGGGGGTTTTGAACTTCCTGGATTACCGTTCCACCGGCAATCACATTTTTGACATCTGCAGAAAGCACCATGGGTTTTAAGGCCTCCGTTTGCCGTTTCCAGGAGCCACTTAGATAATCTATGATGTTGAATACTGAGCCGGGTACCACTTCACTTACCTGGGAAGCGATGTCTGCGGTCATAAAGGAGTTGTCGTCCAGGCTGATGCGAATTAGGGAAGATTCACAGTTGACCTCGGAGGAAGGTGCCGGTTTGTTGCTGATAATCCGAGCTTTATTACTTTTGGCTCCGGCATTCGTAGCCAGAGGCGGGGCAATTTGGTAGCGGGAAGTCAGGGTAACACCATCCGCCGTCCGGCGCGTTTTTTCAAAGCTACGGGTTATTGCAGAGCCGACCTTTTCCAGTTGGTCTTTGTTCACCTTGAAAGCGGATTCAGCCAGTTCCAGGGTAAAAATGGCTCCTGCTCCGGCGTATTGAACAACGGCAATGCCATTAGCAGCCTGGTCATTTCCACCATAGAGGTTCCAGTATTTTTGCGATTGTTCACAACGGATGTAAAATCCATTGTCTTTGGCGATCAGGGAAAAATGCAAATTGGCCTGATTCACGTAATCCCACTGGATGATCGCGGTGTTATTGTCCTGCGATTGCCCGGCTACATTCAGGTAGCGGTTGCTGTGCATGGCCTTCAGGGTGAAGACATTGTTGCCGATGTTTTTGAGTTCAAACTTGTGGTTGGCGGCGTTTACAAAGTCCCATTGGATCAGAGCAGCGCCGTTGCGGGTGTCAATGCCCGCCACCCCCAGGTATTTGCCCGTATTGAGCACTTTGAGGTAATAAACCCCATCGGCGATGCTTTGTCGTTGAAGGATGGTGTTGGTCGTTCTGGGTACCTGGGTTTGGATTTTTACGGGTTGGGCATCCAGAAAGGTGTTGAGCGATAAGCACAGCAGTAGGCTTATCCAAAACTGAAAGCTTGGATTTCTCATGGTAGAATATATTGTTTAGGTGTTTTAAGGTTTTACAAAAAGGGCACTTTGACCGTAAAGATTGAGGATGTAGGTTCCAGCGGGCAGGTCAGCCATTGACCATTGCTGGGCAGTTTCACCGGAAGGGAGGTTCATACTTTTGCTTTTGATTACCTGGCCATTGGCGGACAGGATATGTAGGTTGGCATTGAGTTTTTGTTCAGCATTCAAGGCAAAATAGAGGGTTTCACCCTGGATGGGGTTTTGTTTGATGCGGAGTTGTAGGCCTGTTCTGGGAGCGGTGGTTTTCACCCCTGAAGCAATGTTAAACTCATCCGCACCAATATCTGGGCTGTTGTCGCGCAAGCCAGCATCCACATCGTGGGTGATCATCGGGATGGGGATGGCTTTACCGATGCAGGGGCTACCCGTGACCAAATGGCCTTTGGCGTCAATTTTGGGATCTAGTTCCAGGCTTTTTTGATCCGTCCCGTTTTGGGATTTCCATTGAGCCAGGCTGAGGTCTTCCCAGGTGATGGCATCATTGATAAAAACAGGTTTCCCGCCATTGCGGAAATAGACATTGTTGTCGATGAGGTTGGTTTTGGAGCCAGCATTGTCCCGAATCCGGAACATGGGCAGGTTTTGGGTAGAAGTTTGTACAAAAAGGTTGTTCTGAATTTTGGCATTGATATTGCCTGGGCGGGCCGATTTGGTGTCGCTCAGCCAGACATCACCAACGTTAAAAAAGAGGGTGGCCATCTCGTTTTGCCCCGCATTGACCACCGTATTGTGGTAAACCTGGGCATTTTTGGCCCCCCATAAGCCGATCCCAGCGTGCTTGGTGTTCATGATCAGGTTGTTGATCATGATGCCATCGAGATTTTCGTAATATTCGGGATTGGATTGGGTATCAAACCATTCTGCATCGGTGTAAAAGCCCAGGTAAATTCCTCCTTCCCCACAGTTGGTGATGGTGTTGCCTTCGATGCGGCAATTGCGGGCGCCACCCTTGGCATAAATCCCAGTGGTAGCAATGTCGTGGATTTTACAGCCTTTGACCAGCATATCGGGAGCGTTGACATTGTCGATGCCTTCGGCGTTGAAGTCCAATTGAGCACCAGGGCCTTTGCCACTGTTGTAAATTTCGCAGTTGAGGATTTTGATGCCCTTGCAAGCGGGGGTGAGTTTGATGGCATCGCGGCCAGTATCGTGAATGATGCAGTTGCGTACAGTGATGTTGCTGGTACCCCGGCGTTTAGAAAAGGGTACGGAATTGTCCCAGTCCCAATTGCTTTCAAATTTGAGGCCGTAATAGTAACCCCCCACAATTTCCAGACGTTCGAGGGTGCCACCGTCGGTTTCTGGTTCGTTGTACCAAAGGCAGGAACTGATGTCCTCCACATTGGTTACCGCGGTGATGATGGCCCATTCATTGGCGTAAGAGCGAATGGTCAGGTTGCTTTTGTTGATGCGAATTTCATTGGAAGTGTATTTGCCGCCGCGTAGTTCGATGGTGCTCCCCGGGGATGCGGCAGCAATCGCTTTGGTCAATGTTCTAAAGGGGGCAGCCAGTGTGCCAGGATTGTTGTCGTTGCCAGTCGTTGCCACATAAAAAGTCGCGGCAGAGAGGGTCAAGGGTAAGGCAAAAAGCAAAAAAATCAGGATACGTTTCATGTTTAGGGATTAAGGTTACGGGTTAAATACTTATTGTTTTTCGTAAGTCGTTTCCACCCAAGCTTCTTTGTACGGATAAACCTCAATGTGTTTCGAAACGAGATAGATACGGGGCTTAGTAGCACCAGTCGGTTTTTCAAGACTGGAGATTTGTTGCCGCATTGAGCCGTCTTGATCTATCCAAACTTGGCCGGCATTGGCTTTGGTTCCAGCTGAAGTGAGTGTTAAAACGCCATCTTCAATATCTTTGGTTTCCAATTTTTTAACCTCCAATTTCCAGGTCCCCTTTTCAGATTCAGGTGTTCCGACCAAAACATGGCTGATAAAAGTACCATCTGCAAAAAACTCGTAGGCAACTGTGCCTTCTTTCATGGTTGCGGTTTGTTTCTTTTCGCCTTTTCGTTGATGCCGAAGGAAGCACCACTTTTTAGCTTCCAATACCCGATTAAGGAGGTGAATTCTGGTTTAACCGGAGCGCTTGCATTGTCCTCTTTGCTGCACATGAAGGCAGAACTGAAGACAAAGCTGCAAGCCAATAGAAGCAGCAGTGCAGGAAATCGATTTTTCATATCTTATTAAAGGTTTAAGAGTTAAATGATGATTCAAAACTTCAGCGGGTCACCCACAACTTTCATGTCATGCGCAGCGAAAGGGTCTGTTCCAGCGGGCAGAGGCTTATTTCCACCAACTGCTCGGAAAAAATCTTCCATTTTACCAGCAGGTGTGAAAAAGAAGAGCAATTTTCCGGCGGCGGAAAGTTGGGCAAACGTATGAGGTACTGATCGGGGCAAAAAGATCATATCGCCTTAGATCGG
>JAAFHQ010000880.1 GCA_013298445.1 Chitinophagales bacterium
TGGATGAATACGTTGTTCCAGATTTCCACCACTCCTGAGCCATCTACATTCACCAGGCTAGCGCCGTGCGTTTTGGCCACTTCTTCGTCGCTGCGGGTGTCGTAGTGGATTTCGGTACAGGGGCCACAAGGTCCAGTGTCGCCCATTTCCCAGAAATTGTCTTTTTTGTTGCCATAAAGAATCCGCTCTTTAGGCAACACGCGCAACCAGAATTCCAGGGCTTCATCATCGGCGGGGATACCTGCCGCAGGATCTCCTTCAAATACGGTGGCGTAAAGGCGATCTTTATCCAGGCCCAATTTATCGGTCAGCAATTCCCAACTCCAGGCAATCGCTTCTTCTTTAAAATAATCACCAAAGGACCAGTTGCCCAACATCTCGAACATGGTATGGTGGGTGCCGTCGTAGCCTACGTCTTCGAGGTCGTTGTGCTTGCCGGATACCCGCAAGCATTTTTGGGTATCGGCAATGCGCCGCACTTCCGGGGTTTGGTTGCCCAGAAAGTAGTCTTTAAACTGGTTCATCCCCGCGTTGGTGAACATCAAAGTGGGGTCATCCTTGTTCACCAGTGGAGCCGAAGGAACAATCTTATGTGCTTTGGAAGCGAAAAAATCGAGAAAAGCCTGGCGAATTTCGCGTGCGGTCATCATAAGTCTTTGTATTTGAAAACAAAAAACATGGAGCATTGTCAGATATAAAATCCTTTAAACTTGTTTTTTAGTTAAGAAACTGTTAAAAAAAATTTAAAGAATGCCATAATCTGGAAATCAGTTTCGATATTTGCTTCTGCTTGCTCCAAAAGTGAGGCAAAACAAAGCAATTTTTTTTGAAAAACGGTCAATTTTCCTTCATTAGTTCCTGCAATTGCTAGAAAAAAGAAGTGTGAACCAAAGGGTGTGTGTTGATAATGTGGAAAAAAAAAGATGTAAATTTTTGGATGAATCAACACACTGAACTAATTTGGTCGCAGCTTATCCTATTTCCACGCCAGTAAGAACAATGAAGGAAGCTATTTTACGGTCCCATCTCAGCAACATATCAAGAGAAAGAATCCGCAAATTCAGTCACATTGGCCAATAACTAGCGTCATGGGAAAAAGAGAAAAGTTCATCTACAATATTCAGACACTTAGGTTTGAAAAGGTAGAGATCAGTTGGCTTACCATAGCATCAAGAGCTTTAACATTTTTATGTTCAGCAGTTTTTACTGCCTTTTTGTTGTCGATCGTACTGTACAAGTACTTTCCATCCCCTAAAGAAAAACTCCTCTTGCAAGAAATAGAGGTGATGAAAACCCACTACGAAAAACTGGAGGGTGACCTACAAGCCATCAACGAAGAAATGAAGCACCTCAACGATCGAGATGCTTACGCTTACCGCACTATTTTTGGGATGAACCCAATCGACCAAAACATCTGGGAAGGTGGGGTCGGGGGTCACGATGAATTCCTGAGCTTCCGCGACCTCAAACACGGCGGTGCTTCCATCATCAATGCACTGGATAAAGTGCGTAGTTTGAAGCAAAAAATGGTGATTCAGTCCAAGTCTTTGGATACCATCATCAATCTGGCCAACGCCAAGGAAAAAATGTTGGCTTCTATTCCTTCGATCAAACCTGTACGTTCAGATAAACTGTCTAAAATGGTTGGGCTGCTTTCGGGTTTTGGTTACCGGATTCACCCGGTGTACAAAGTGCCCCGGATGCACTATGGTCTCGACTTCACCGCACCTAAAGGTACCCCCATCCAGGCTACTGGCGACGGGGTAGTCACCAAAGCAGAATACCACAGCGGCTATGGCAAATGCGTGGTTATTTCCCACGGCTACGGTTACGAAACCTTGTACGCCCACATGAATTCTATCGAAGTACGGGCCGGACAAAGGGTAAAACGAGGTCAACCGCTTGGTAAGGTTGGTAGCACGGGTACTTCCACTGCTCCACACTGTCATTATGAAGTGCACCTCAAAGGAAAACAAGTTAACCCAATTCATTATGTTTTGGATGGCCTTTCACCAAGAGAATATCAAACTTTGGTAAAAGCTGCTGAGGGTGCAAACCAATCTATGGACTGATCCTGAACGATTTATACTATTTTTTCAAGTAAGCCTCTTCAGTATCCTGGAGAGGCTTGCTGCATTTTACAAATAAGATGTGTATTTTCGCGTAGACAATGTGAATCTTCCACTTCACTTGCATTCCAGTCCTGTTTAATAGCATTGAAGTTAAAAGTATTCGATGAAAACGGTTATTGTAGATGATGAGCCACTGTATTCTGAATTGCTGTCGCGCAAGCTCCAGCAAGTCGCTCCAGATGTAGAAATTGCTGCTGTTTTTAATAAACCCATTGATGCGCTGGTGTATTTGCGTCAAAATTCGGTTGATTTGCTTTTTCTGGATGTGGAGATGCCGGAGATCGATGGATTTGCCTTTCTGGATTTATTCCGCCCCAATGATACACCCGTCATTTTTGTGACCAGCCACGAAGGTTACGCCCTCAAAGCCTTCCGCTACGCAGCCGTAGACTACCTGCTCAAGCCTGTACAGGCCAACGAATTGAGCGAGGCCATCAACAAGATCAACCGCTCCAAAAAAGAAGACCTTTTTTCCCAGATGGACGTGTTGCGCAGCGCCATGAAGGAAATTCACTCCGAAAATTCCCGCTTCAACCGCCTGGTTTTGAATACCCAGGACAAAGTAGTAGTGCTGGACGTGGAAGAGATTGTCAACATCGAAGCCTCCGGGCCCTACTCGCAGTTTTATACCATCGACAAGAAGCAATACATCACCAGCAAGCCACTCGGCCATTACGAAGACTTGCTGCGTATCAACAACTTTTTTCGCCTGCATCGCTCCCATTTGATCAACCTCCTGCACGTCAATTCAATCATGAAAGAGGATGGGGTGGTGCTGATGCGGAATGGGACGCAGTTGCCGTTTACGAAGGACAATGTGTCGAAGTTGTTGGAGCAGTTGAAGTAGATTTTGATGGCTTCGGGGATGCCCTTGAAATGGTTGTTGATTCGAGACGCGAATTTATACCATTATGCACCTAACTATTGTCTATTGTAGGGTGCCCATCAGCTTGATGTCCGGTATAGAGGTGAAAGTGCCA
>JAAFHQ010000881.1 GCA_013298445.1 Chitinophagales bacterium
AACCTAAATTTCAGAGAAAACAAAAATGAACAGCCAATAAAACGCCCTCTAAGTTGTATCAACGAAAAATTAGTTATACTTTTACCCCAGCAACCAATTCACCTAACAAGAAGGCCAGCTCATGCGGATGAAAAAGCAAACAGCCATACTTATTTACCTAAGCCTGATCCTCTCCATCTTTGGGGCCACAACAACCCTGGCACAACAGCCAACGGAATTGAAGCTCGATCCCCTGATGTTTGTATCTTTAAAAGAATGCAGAAACATCGCGAAACAAATCGGGCCTGCGTTGTTTCCCGGATGGCAATTTGAAAAAACACCCGTGTTGTTCTATCGACCCAATGTGCAGGAGGTATTAATCAATTACCCCCAGCAGCCGAAAGGATTTAAAGAATTTACGGGTTTGACGCCCTTGGGGAAGGAGAAGTTGTATTACCGAAACGATACCACTTTTTTTGACATTGATGGGCAAAATACCGCCTTCAACATTGATGGCATTCGGGTGCTGGTTGTGGCTGATAGAAGCAGCAACCTTCGAAACCAGTTGGTGGATGTGGCGCTCAACAGGCCGAAGGAGGATGCCCAAAAATACTTCGACACCTGGGGTTTTATGCCCTCCGCCTATGATGACATTTTCACCATTCTACACGAGTCATTCCACGTATACCAGCGCGCCAATGCACCGAAAAAATTTGCCAATGAAGCCACGGTGGTCAACTACCCCGTACTTGATCCCGTAAACAATGCATTGTATGTGTTGGAAGGTAAAGCCTTAAGAGATGCCTTGCTCGCAAAAACAGCGAGTGAAAGCCTGGAAAAAGCAAAGCAGTTTGTTGCTGTGCGCAGCTACAGGCAATCGCTGCTGGACAGCACCTCGGTGGAGTATGAAAACTTGAATGAATACGCCGAAGGGCTTGCCAAATACATTGAGTTTGCTTTTGCCAAAAAGGGAACTGCCTTAATTCCCGGTGCGGAAATGCGCTATTTTCAAGGGTTTAATGGTTATGGAACTGCGCTTAGCAAAGCGCTCGAAGAAAAGATCAATAAAATGGTAGAGTTTGTATCGGTGAGCAACAATGCATTCAGCAATAAATTTGGCACCGGGCCACTGCGGTTTAAATTGTACAGTTTAGGGGCCTGTGAAGGTTTGTTGCTGGATCAATTGATGCCAACGTGGAAGAGCCAGATTTTTAAGGATAAAAAATATTTGGCTGAGCTGCTCAAAGAAAGTGTGCATTTATCACCTCAGCAACTACAGCAATACCTGCAGGCTGCCAAAACGGCTTACAACTACGAACAGGCCTACGCGGATAAACTTCAATTTGAAAAAGATGGCCAGGCTTTTGCACAAAGTAAAGCAGACAAAATTTTAAAAACCGATAAAACCTTGGTTCGGATTTCTTTTGGTGGTTTTGTGGAAAAGGCGTTTTTATCCAGGTTTACGCCATTTGGGGTTACCAAGGTCAATCCATCCCAAAACATCTATGATTTGGTGCCCGTTTTAATCGGGTTCAAAGCTGGAGTGTCGCTGGACTTGAAGCAGCCTATCCCTGTGCTGGTGGATAAAGCGCAGAAGCAGGTCCTGTTTGTGTCCAATATCTCCCCAGCCGAAATAAAAACAAGCGGAGAGAACAGAATCGAAAACAGCGATTTTGTACTGTTTGGAACCACTCTGGAGATCAGTGTTTCGGGCAATATTGTGGACATAAAACTTAGGTAAACCTGAGCTAACATAAGTCATTGCAATTGCGCTAAAACCTAAGCACCTTATCAAAAATGGACAAAGCCATTTTTGACAATACCATGAAAACATTATTCAGCATTTTTCGAACCCGAGGTGTAGCCTTTTTTCTAAGTTTTTTGGTGGTGCTTTTTTCAATAGGATGTCAGCGGTATACCTTTCCTCAGGTTGAACCCCAAAAGATTGTTTCACTCGATGAGGGAGGATTTAAACACAAACATTTCATCCTACACGCAGGGGGAAATCTTTACGACTTTACCAACCTCACAAGGTATGCAGAGGTACTTACTGGAACAGTAATGCCTGCGACCGAGCCAATTTATTACAACCCTGACAGAACCAAGCCATACACCAATGCAGAAAAATCAATTGCCAATGAAGTGCATATTTTTTTAAGTTCAAGATATGATACATTGGCGCCGGGCCCTATTGCAATTTATTATATGGACATTTCTAATGTTCAGGTAATCAACAAAACAAACAAAACAGGAGTGTTTGTTGCAGTTACTCTTGGTATCGTTTTGTTAGGATTGCTTGGGTTTCTTGCCTTGGATTCTTTTTTTGAAGGGTTCCATTTAAGTAATGATTAGCAAAAATGTGTTTTTACCAGAAGGTAGGTGGAAAGACTGTGTTTTTTGTATTTCCCGGGTATATTATGCACTTTTATACCCTCCCAGATACCCAGAAAACCAGTATTTTTGGTCCTGCAACCAAGCTTTGATACTACCCAAAGATGACAACTCCATCTCCTTCCCAAGACCCCTTTCAGCACGAAATGATCCTCATCCCAGGCGGCCACTTCGAGATGGGTGATATTTTCGGCGACGGCCCTTACGCTGAACAACCCGTTCACCGGGTAAAACTGGCCGATTATTACCTCTCCCGTCACCCGGTCACCCAAGCGCAATGGATGAAACTGATGGACAAAAATCCCAGCAGGGATCAGTCTGACCCTCAATTGCCCGTGGTGGAGGTAACCTGGTACGAAATTCAGGCGTTTTTAGAAAAACTGAATCAACTTAGTGGCCTCTCCTATCGCCTGCCCAGCGAGGCGGAATGGGAATACGCAGCACGAGAAAGGGGTCAGAAAATTCGTTTTGGAAACGGAAAGGACCTGGCCTCCGCGGAGGAGATCAATTTTGATGCACAACACAAGGACAACCAAACATTCAGTTTTGCTAGTACGGGCCAAAACCGCAAAAAACTGAGCCCAGTAGGCAGTTTTGCACCAAACGCACTGGGGCTATATGACCTGAGCGGAAATGTATGGGAGTACTGCGCGGATGTATGGCATGACAATTATTTCGGCGGCCCCAAAGATGGTAGTGCCTGGGTAGAAGGCGTCGACCAGGATTTGCACATC
>JAAFHQ010000882.1 GCA_013298445.1 Chitinophagales bacterium
TCCTTTACCATCAAGGACATCAATACTTTTACTGCCGACCGGGCCGAAATCATCGCTGAACTCGCCAAAGCCAATACCGGGCAAGCCTTCATTCCCATGGGTCGCCAGCGCACCCTCTTTTTCCCGGGCACCGACGGCGGGGCACAATGGGGTGGCGCAGCAGTGGATGAAAACAGCATGATGTACATCCCCGCCAAGGAAAATCCGGTATACAGTTCGCTGGTAGATGCGCCACCTGCGGACGACTCGAAAGCCCTCAAAACGGGCAAACAAATTTACCTTAGTTATTGCAGTTCCTGCCACGGCGAAAACCGCGAAGGCAACCACGATGGCACCTATCCGGGTTTGCAAAACATCGCGGGCAAATACGATGAGGCCGGGATTCGACAAATCATCGCCAAAGGCCGAGGCATGATGCCCGCTTTGACCCAATTGAAAGAAGCCGAATTGAAAGCCGTAGTGGATTATTTATTTGGCAAAACCACCAGCTTAAAAGTACCCAAGGGAGAAAAACTGTCCACCGTTCCCTACAAACACACGGGCTACAACCGTTGGTACGACCGCAATGGCTACCCGGTCAGCGAGCCGCCCTGGGGTACTTTGACTGCCATTGATTTGAACAGCGGAAAACGCCGTTGGCAAGTCCCCTTGGGCGAATACCCCGAACTGACGGCAAAAGGTATTCCACCCACCGGCACCGACAATTACGGTGGCCCAGCCGTAACTGCGGGTGGACTGCTGTTTATTGCCGCGAGTAAAGACCAGCAGTTCCGCGCCATTGACCGCAATACCGGTAAAACCCTCTGGCAGGCAGCCCTTCCCGCAGCAGGTTACGCTTCGCCAAGTGTGTATGCCGTACAGGGTAAGCAGTACGTGGTGATTGCCTGCGGCGGCGGAAAACTCAAAAGTAAATCCGGTGATCAATATGTGGCTTTTGCGCTACCTTGATTACCTTGCACTAAAGTTGAGGAAGTTGAGAAGGTTGAGGGAGGTTGAGGCTGCCGCAGCGATTCTGACAATGTTCTTGTCTAAGTCGCTGCGGTAGCCTAAACCTTCTCAACCTCCCTCAACCTCCTCAACTTCTCAACTATCAACTCCTCAACTCATATATATGACCACCGTAGCAATCCTAGGATTTGGCCTTTCCGGGCGTTATTTGCAAGCGCCTTTCTTTTTGGCCAATCCCAATTTTCGGCTCAAAACCATCGTCAGCAACAACCAAAACCCACAGGATATTTATTTAGGGGTACAAAAAGCGACCAGCCTGGATGAGGTATTGGCTGACCCCGAAATTGATCTGGTGAGTGTGGCTTCCCCCAATGAAACCCATTTTGAGTACACCCAGCGTTGTTTGCGGGCGGGTAAACATGTATTGGTGGAAAAACCCTTCACAGCTACTGCTGCCGAGGCCGAAACCCTGGTCGCGTTGGCGAAATCACTGGGCAAACACCTGTTTGTGTTCCAAAACCGCCGTTGGGATAGCGATTTTTTGACGGTTCAAAAAGTCATTGCTGAAGGATTGATTGGAGATATCTTGAGCTATGAAGCCCATTTTAACCGCTACAAACCCGTGCTCAATCCCAAAAAATGGAAAGAGGTCATCGCCCCAGGCAATGGCATTTTATACGACCTGGGTTCACATATTCTGGATCAAACCCTGCTGCTATTTGGCAAGCCCAAATCGGTATGGGGAGAAACTTGGACTCAGCGTGAACATTCCGAGGTCGACGATGCTTTTGATGTTAAACTGGATTATGGCAAAATCAAGGTCAACCTGAAAAGTAGCATTCTGGTGCGGGAAGATTCGCCCCGCTACATTATTCAGGGTACCAAGGGGTCTTTTGTCAAATACGGTATCGATGTGCAGGAGGATCACCTCAAGGCGGGGATTATGCCGGGGATGCCGGGTTTTGGAATTGAACCGGAAGCCAATTGGGCTACGATCAATACCGAAATTGGTGGCTTGCACATGCGTGGTCGGGTAGAACCCTTGCCAGGAAACTGGGCACCGCTTTTCCAAAACATACACGATGTGATTCAGAATGGTGCTGTGCCGGCTATAGCGTTGGAGGATATTGTGGAACAGATTCGGATCATGGAATTGGTGAAGCAGGGGTAGAAAAGGTAGGGTTTATCCTGTCCAGATGCCTAACTAAGGTGCCCTTAGGTGCCTAAGGGCACCTTAGACAAAAAACGCCTTCGGCATTCATTAGTAACAGTTGATTAAAACAGCTATGAGACCCATTTTCACCTTAGTATTTTTGGCCCTGGCCCAATGGACTTTTGCCCAGGTGCAATCCTGTCGAGACATCGTTTTTCCTACCCTAAACTCTTCCTTGTATCAGGGGGTATACTACAATGATCTGCGCTGGGACGATGACCACAAAATCATCACGGTTAGTTTCATCAATGGATCGGCATTTTTGCAAAACAAGGTCAAGCAGTACGCCGTAGAGTGGAGCACTTACGCCAATCTGCGTTTTGAATTTGTCACTCGGCCAGGTGCAGACATCCGCATTTCTTTTTATCCCGGCAAGGGCTCCTGGTCTTTGATTGGCAAGCAATCCAACCAGTTTTCGGTAGATGTCAATTCGGGTAGGTCGGTCAATGGGCTCAATGGCCCTTCGATGAACTACGGTTGGTTCAACGAAAAAACCACGGATCAGGAATTCCGGCGCACCATCTTGCACGAGTTTGGCCATGCCCTGGGCTTGTTGCACGAACACCTCAGTCCCCTTTCGGGCATCAAGTGGAACATCCCCAAGGTGTACGCCCACTACATGCAAACCCAGAACTGGAGCAAGGAAGAGGTCGAAAAAAACGTACTGAACAAATACTCGGTGACCCAAACCAATGGTGTATACGACCCCAAGTCGATCATGCATTACCCGGTCAGCAAGGAATTTACGCTGGACGGTTACGAAGTAGGTTGGAATTACCTCCTCTCGGCGGGTGACAAAAAGACCATCGGCACCATTTATCCGAAGTCTAACCCCACCACCCCCAATAAAGAAACCCCCAAGCAACTTTACCGCATCAGCGGGCTGACTTATGGCGACAGCATCTGGTCTTTGACCATGTCCAAAAACAAGGTAACCTAT
>JAAFHQ010000883.1 GCA_013298445.1 Chitinophagales bacterium
AACCACTCGCCAACGACAGCATGGAATTGATCCACGTGGTGCAGGGGGCGGTTGAGTACGGTTTGGGTGACAACATTCTCGAACTCCATCAAGGCGACACGCTTTTTTTTGACGGGAGCATCCCCATTCTTTGAACAATACCACTGCGGATACAGCGATATTGTTCAAAGTGTATTTGTTGCGGAGGAGGTGAGGGCTGTTCATTTTGCCCCACTACTAAGAATGCTTATTTTCCAGGTTGATACGTCCGGTTCGCCCCTTTTTGGTAGTCCTCCGGGTAAAAAAGCACGTCCTTAAACTTGCCTTCTGTATACATCTTCGCTTGATCAAAAAAGTGCGGGGAGTTAGGGTTGCTGCTTTGACCACCTGTAACAATGGACTTGGCTTTAAGGCGTGGCCCAAATTCCACCACCGCAACAAAACTATTGCCAACACTGCCATACCGCTTTTTTGTCCCAGGGTAGGTTCGTGCGCCAAAAGCCGCCAATGAGCCCCAATGAGAAGAAGTAAATGCAACGGGCAAACTTGGCTTTTGATCATCAAAGGTTTCACGGATTTTGCCCGTCAGGCGTTGAAAACGGTTGATCTCCCCCCAGGCAATTTTCCAGGTACCGAAGTCGCGGGTCAATTCATCGAGGACCAGGTTAAACTGTTTGATTTTTTCTTCAGCACTGCTGCGTTTGATGATGTGATCAGTCAAACTTAGGGCATCGTTGGGTTCGTCCTCTGGCAAGTTGTAGCGGGTATAGGTGAGCATTTTTTCGCCCCAATACATCGCTAAAGTGGTTGCCTGGGATTCCAGACTGTATTTATAATTCCACTGCCGCAGTACATTGATGGCTTCCGTAAGCCGGGGATTTTTATCCGTATGCTCCTCATAAGCTTTAATCAAAGCCGGGATGATGGGCTCAAAACCTGGCAGATGAGGCTCGTATGCCGTTTCAATCAGTTTATCCAAGGTAAAACCACTGGCATCTTTCAGCACCCGAACGGCGTGGATGCCCCGGTAGTTTTCAGGATCTGGCGCCATGTAGCTGGGATACTTTTTGGAATCCGGGCTTTGCGCGGCAGCAGCGGTATATGGTGTGGAGTTGCAATTTTGCAGCCATCCTGTAGCTGGATTCAACAATTGCACCGTTTCTTTAACCGGGTGCAGGCCTTGCCAATCGGTCAAAGGATTGCTGCCATCTACCGGTTTTTCCCAGTCAAAACTGGGGTTGCGCTTAGGCATAAAATTGCCATGCCAATAAGCGATATTGCCTTTGCTGTCGGCAAAAACGGTGTTGTTCGAGGCATTGCCCCGCCAGTCCATGGCTTTGTTGTATTGTTTGTAGCCCTTGGCTTTGGTGCGTAGGAAAGATTGCGCCAGGGCCTTGTAAGGCTCGTTCATCATGCTGATGCTGATCCACTTGCCATCCTTTTCGGAAATGACCGGGCCGTGGTGGGTGTGGTAAGTGTCAAACTCTTTTTGTTTGAGTGTATTGCCGTCCTTGTACCACAATTTTATTTTTTCCACCCGCACAGGTTTGAGCGTGCCTCCGTGCTGATAAAAAGGCTTCCCTTCTTTCCACTCCATCGTTTCGAGGTATTCATCCAGCACATCGGCGGCACTGGAGGTATGCATCCAACCACAGTTTTCATTAAAACCCTGGTAGATGAAAAACTGCCCCCAGGTTACCGCCCCGTAGACGTTCAATCCTTCCTCACTACGAATATGTAGCTCGCTGCGGAAATAAAAGGTGGTATGGGGATTGATCAGCAAAAGGGCATGCCCGGAAGCACTTTTGCTGGGTGAAATGGCAAAACCATTGGATCCGACGGGTTCCCATTCTTTTTCTTGCCAATGCTTGAATCGCCAGGAGGTAGAATGATTTTTGGTGTAAAAATTCTTCAAACGCTCCACCGAAATCGCGCTAATGTTGCCGCCAATGCTGCCTTCACTGAACATCAGTGGCATCCAGGGTTCAAAACGTTTGATCAAACGGGGTTTGACCTCCGGGTGGGTGTAGAGGTAGTAGTTGCAGCCATCGGCAAAGGCGTGCAAGAGTTTTTTCATCCAGCTTGGACAAGTCTGGTAAATGGCTTTGACCCGATTGGTGTCCAAAAACAGGCGCGCCCGCAAATCCTGGTACAGGTAGGCTTCACCTTCCACTTCGGCCATGCGCCCCATGTTGGTGATGTAATTGTCTTCGACCCGCATGAAGTCGTCTTCACACTGCACGTAGAGCATGCCAAAGATGGCATCCGCGTCGGTTTTGCCGGATACGTGCGGGATGTCCCACTTGTCGCGGGTAATGGTGATGCCTTGGGCCTGGGCTTTCCAAGCGGCAATTTCTGCGGCGCTGAAGGATTGGCTCCAGGCGTTGCAGGTGATGAGGAGTAGGGAAAAAATATAAAATGGTTTCATGGTTGGGAGGTTTAGGGCGGCCACATAGGGCAACCCACACGATTTATTTAGGCCAAATATGAGTCACTACGAATTTTTTCATAAGCACTACAAAAGCGACATTTTTTTATCACAAAGGAAAAAAAGAGGGCACAAAGGACACAAAGAGAAGCGTCGTCTACGTCTAACTTTGTGCCCTTTGTGCTTCTTTGTGTTTTCTTTGTGAAAATTATGTCGCTTGTGATTTATCTTGAAAATTCGGGATAACGAACTCATGTTTGGGCACAAGGGCAGATAAGGCCGTCGATTCGGCGATTATTTCCGATAATCCAGCGGTGGTTTCCGCGTCCCAATCAAACATTGGTATTTAAAATCCTTCCCGGTGCGTTCCTTCAATTCTGCCTTGGCTTTGGTACAAGTTTCTGGCGCATTGAACAGGTCGATTGCTGTCAAAGCCATCGTTTTGGCGGCTACCATCATCCCTTTGGCACCAATACCCGTGCCACCCGCAGCTACCGCTTGCCAGCTGTGTGCAGAAGTGCCAGGTACCCAGGTAGCTGAGCCCATGCCCACGGTAGGCACCACCCAACTGATGTCGCCCACGTCGGTGGAGCCACTGTTGCGTTCCTCTTTTTGTTCAAAGGGAGAAACGCTTGCAGCCGATTCGATTTTTACATCGGGCAAGTTGAGCGAAGGGAAG
>JAAFHQ010000884.1 GCA_013298445.1 Chitinophagales bacterium
GTTTTCATGGATTTGCGCTTCCCATTGCGGTGGGTATTTGGCCAGGAAGGCGCTGTAATTGATGATTTGTATGTCGGTGTTTTTCTCCAAATGATCCAGACAGGATGCCAGAGCCATTTCGCCGTAGCGGTGGTGGTGACCGTAACTTTCGCCGTCGGTAGCCACGTGAATCAATTGAGGTGTATCGATGTTTTCAAAAGAACCAGCTATGGCGTTGGCAAAATTGATGCCATCGTTGAGCAAACCTTTGAAAGCCACATCCTGCGCCACTCCTCCGTGGTAAAAAAACAAGGTAATCGTACGTCCAGAGGGCAGTTTGCACAGGTAAGCCCGTCGGGGGTCAATGCTATCGGAGGGGATGTTTTCCCAGGTTTCCGCGCCGATTTTGCGAATGGCTTTGCCCTGGCGGGGTGCGAGTACCGTAAACTTGATGCCATTTTCGGCCAAGACTTCCAGCGACTCAGTATCTGCTGCCGTTTCCGCCAGCCACATGCCTTCGGGTTTGCGGCCAAAACGGTGTTCAAAATCGCGGATGCCCCAAATGACCTGGGTTTCTTTGTCGCGGCGATTGGCCAGGGGCAAAATCAGGTGCCCGTAAGCCTGGGCCATTGCCGAGCCTTTGCCTCCACCAGCCAAACGACTTTCTTTATCGGCCTGAATTATCGCCTGATAAGTCATCGGGTCGGCTTTTTCCATCCAGGACAATAAAGTTGGGCCAAAATTGAAGCTGATCTTGGAGTAGTTGTTGACAATGTTGATGATCTGCTTGTCATTGTCCAACAAACGAGCCGCCGTGTTGGGGGCATAACATTCGAAGTTGATGCGATCGTTCCAATCGTGAAAAGGGGCCGCCGAATCTTGTAATTCCACACTTTCCAACCAGGCATTTTCACGCGGGGGTTGGTAAAAATGACCGTGGATGCACAGGTATTTTTCTTTTTTCATGGCTTTGTAGTGGAGCAAAAATAAGTGCCCCTTTGTTTGGGTCGAATACAAAGCAAGTTTAGGAAAAAAATGGGAGAATGGGAAGTTTGAGCGATGTAACGGTGTTTATTTCTTTTTTTGATCGTACTTGCTTTTTTGCAAAAAAGTAAGCGGGTCGTTCATTTCAATGATTTCAACAATGGCCTTGGATTTGTCTTTGGCTTGAGCGTAATAAGCCTGGGTGATTTTGTAGCCGATGTAATATCCCAAATCGGCAGGTCGGTCTTTGACCGTATCGCCATTGTACATCCATTTTTCCGCATTTGGCCAGCACAATGTGGATTTGAATTCATTCCACAAGGCGCGTTCATTTTTGTCGCCGTAAATATTGGTGGCACTGTAGTTAGTGGTTCCAGTGAGCAACTCTCCGATAAAATTGGCAACGCCTTCGCGCAAACTGGAATAGAGTTGGGGACAAACGATGGCATTGCTGTCGAGTTCGTCGGGTTGTTGGGTGTGGACGCATTCGTGGGCGATTAGGCCTTTGATTCTTCTGGGGATATCAATCTCTTTGGTGGTATCGCTAGGAGCCCAATCCATTTCAGAGAAATCTACCTTTCGACCAACAGTAGTCATCTCCGTACCAATCAGTACAAAGCGATTGGAAACAGTGCCACCAGTGCGGTGCATCCCAATGGCAAAACAGACTTTGAATGGTTTAAAATTGTTGTAAATGCCTTTGAATTGGTCAAAAACTTCCTGAATCAGCGGTTCCGCTTTTTTGGTTTCGTAAGTATAAGGGCGAATGGAACGGTAGTATTTGGGATATTTGCGTAGGGCTTTAATAAAACCATCAGGGTTGAAATCGCGAGCTGCGATGAAATCCAGAAGCCCATTAGTAGCGCGATCTAGGTACAAGTGCTGGATGGTCAGAATACTGTCCCAGGTCGTTTTGCACTGTTTGAGCTGGTCAAAAGCCTCCCAAAAGTGGTCAATGTCTAGGGTAAGGACATTTTTGTTGTTTTCTGCTAGGATGGCCGCTTGGTCGGCTTTGCGGCGGCTAATTTCAGCTTTGGAGAATTTTTTGATGTACAAACTGACCTCGCCCTGGTCGGCGTTGGTGTCTTCTTCAAATTGCTGAATCTTGAAGGTGTATTGCTCGGTTTTGCTGGGACTGTATTCAAAAACTTCGAAACCAAAGCGGCCATTGGGCGAGTCTTTTTCGAGGATTTGTTTGCCCGTTTTGTCAGACCATACCACCATGACGTCAATGCCTTTTTGCATGACCATGATTTGGTAGAGGGAGTCTTTTTGCAGGGTGACTGTAGTGGTGTAGGGAGTGGTTTTGCTGATGTTGAGGTGCTCGTATAGGGTGTTGAATTTGATTTGAGCAAAAGCCAAATTGATGGATGAGCACAGGAAAAACAGGGTGATTTGTGCAGTCAGCTTCATAATTTTGCTGGATTTTGGGCGAAAGCTAGGGAATATTGGTGGACAAATAATGACAAATTTAGGACATTTTGGCCTCACTATGCTTGTTATGGTGATGCCTTGCAGGGGATTCCGATAGAGGTAACTTTTGCGTAGCTACCGGAAGATTATGTTTGTGGAGGGTGTGAAACGGAGAAGGGGGAGTTCGTGGCGCTGAATGAACGTCTTAGTAACGTTTAAATTGGCATCTTAATCCGTCGAATTTGCCCTGGTCAAAACCTGTCAAAAATGCCGTGAATAGGAATATTTTCCTTCTGATCTTGCATTGAAATCAAGGGGTAATTCCCATTCAATGCCCATTTATGGCTAACAGTTACGACCGAATTTTTAAAGAAAACATCGAATCGCTCCAACTCCACTTGCTCCGCAAGATATTGGGGATCAATCCGCCAAAGCTCGCCACTATCGATGCCAAAATGCAGGTAACGCAAGAGGCAGAAATGGACAATATCCGGCGAGTAGTGCATGAAGATTCCAGCTTGGATTATGGACTTCAAATTGAGTTTCACATCAGCGACGAAGACTTACGCAGGCGCAATTTTTTACACTATGCCCTTTTTCACCATATCACCAGCCTCCCCTTACGTCAAGTGGTAATTTATGGTGGTATGGAAAGAGGTACTCAAATCAAAAAAAATCACTTGTCACTGAATGGAATTGACTTACAGTTT
>JAAFHQ010000885.1 GCA_013298445.1 Chitinophagales bacterium
GCCATGACTGGCTGGCGCTTGGGCTACATCGGTGCACCCGCTTGGTTGGCTGAAGCTTGTGCAAAAATCCAGGGCCAGGTGACCTCCGGTGCCAACTCCTTCAGCCAAAAGGCAGCAGCCTATGCGCTGTTGGCGGATATGACGCCAACCTATGAAATGCGGGAAGCTTTCCTCAAACGCCGCGATCTGGTGATTGCCGGTTTGAGCAAAATTCCTGGATTCAAAGTCAATCAGCCACAAGGGGCTTTTTACATCTTCCCGGATATCAGTGCTCTTTTTGGCAAAACAGATGGTGAAACCCCCATCAACGACGCCAACGACTTCTGCGATTACCTGATGATGAAGGCGCATGTGGCGACTGTTTCAGGGGTTGCCTTTGGGGCCGACAACTGTTTCCGGATTTCCTACGCTGCTTCTGAGGCAGAGTTGAATGAAGCAATCAAACGCATCACCGAAGCTGTTGGAAAATTGCGTTAAATAGTTTTAAAATAAGTTAAAGTTCCTCTAAGAAGCTTGCACTCTTGCGCCGATTAGAGGAACTTTACACCCGATCAGAGCATTCCATTCAAGCTCACACAACACCTTTTCTACACCTAATCAACTGTGTTATTATGCAGAAGAATCTCTTTCTAACTGCAGTCATTTGTATGGCTGCAATCAGCACTTCCTTTGCCCAGGTAGATGTAAAAATTGGCCCATTTGCCCCATTGTTCGGAACACTGAATGTACGCAGCGAATTTGGCCTCAGCGACAATATTGGCCTAGAAGCCGTTGTAGGTAGCTCCTGGGGCAAGATCAAATTTGACTCCATCAACGTCAAAGCCACCACTTTGCGTTTTGGCCTCAATGGTCGTTATTATTTCAATCCCAGTGAGGTTGGTCTTGATAAATTTTACGTAGGGCTATTCACCCGCTACTCCTCCGGTAAATGGCGCAGTAGAGAGGAGGACTCCGATGAGTACAACACCAACCGTTTTTCGGGAGGTTTCCTGGTAGGTTTCAAAACCTTTGCCCGCAACGAACGTCTGCATTTCGACTTCAACCTTGGATTTGGTCGCGCTTTTGTATTCAACGTCGATGGCATTGGCAATGCTAAACCAATTAACCTGAATAAAATTCCAATCGCGAATTTGGATTTACCGATGACCATGGTGATTGGGTATCGATTGGGGAAGTAGTTTGGAGTGACGAATTTTTCGAATAACGAATGACGAATAATTGCCCGGAATTGGGTGTTATTCGTCATTCGTCATTTATGGCATTCGTCATTCGTTACCTCTTTCGCTCCTTCTGTCTATTTCCTTCCAATACACTTCCCCGTTTTGTTTTTTTCCAATAATTTCAACGCAAGTGTAGTACAACATCTAACTAAGGTGCCCCTTAGGTGCCTTTAGTTTCTTAGGTGGTGAAATTTTGCCCCGCTTCGCGAGGCTTTGTTTTTTTTACCACCTAAGAAGCTGAAGACACCTAAGAACCACCTTAGATAAGCAAATATGTAGCTTGGTAGTACTATGGCAAAGGATTAGTATAAAGCTTTCAACACCAACACGATTTTCCATGAAAAAACAATGGCTCATTGTCGGCATAAGTATGCTGATGCTCCATTTGGTTAACGCCCAAACCAGACCAGGTAACAATCCAAACACCACCACTCCGGCCCCGCCACCGGCTACCACGGCAGCGCCGAAGGATGACAAAGTGACTTCGCCCAGCCGCACTCTCAACCCGGATCATTTTGTAGAAACCAGCCGGGAAGTGACCATCAAAGGCCAAAAGGTGCCTTACCGCACCCATGCGGGTACGATTCCGGTGTGGGATGAAGAAGGGAAAATTCTCGCCGGGCTGTTTTACACCTATTACGAGCGTACCGATGTGAAAGACCGCGCCAACCGCCCGCTGGTGATTTCGTTCAACGGGGGCCCCGGTTCCGCTTCGGTGTGGATGCACATCGCCTACACCGGGCCGCGCATCCTGCAAATCGACGACGAAGGTTACCCCACCATGCCCTACGGCATCAAGGACAACCCCTACTCTATCTTGGATGTGGCCGACATCGTGCACATTGACCCAGTGAATACGGGCTTTTCGCGCATTGTAGCCAAGGATGTCCCCCCCGCCAAGTTTTTCGGGGTCAATGCCGACATCAAGTACCTGGCGGAATGGCTCAATACTTTTGTCAGCCGCTACAACCGTTGGGCTTCGCCGAAGTACCTGATTGGGGAAAGTTATGGTACTACCCGGGTATCGGGGCTCGCGCTGGAATTGCAAAACTCACAATGGATGTACCTGAATGGGGTAATCCTGGTCTCGCCTACTGAGCTGGGCATTGCCCGCGACGGCGCGGTTGATCAAGCCCTGCGTTTGCCCTTCTTTGCGGCTACCGCCTGGTACCACAAGGCCTTATCGGCTGATTTGCAGCAAAAAGACCTCACTACCCTATTGCCCGAGGTAGAAGCTTTCACCATGAATGAGCTGTTACCCGCCATTGCACACGGACACTCGCTGGACGAGGCCAGAAAAAAAGCGGTGGTGGCCAAATTTGCAAAATATTCTGGCCTGAAAGAAGATGTGATTCTCAAAGCCAACTTGGACATTACGGTTCAGTTTTTTTGGAAAGAACTGCTGCGCGACAAGGGTTATACGGTAGGTCGCCTGGATTCTCGTTACCTGGGCATCGATCGGCAAGACATTGGTTTGGCACCCGATTACAGCGCGGAACTCACCTCCTGGCTGCATTCTTTCACGCCGCCAATCAACATCTACCTGCGCGAAGAATTGAAGTACAAAACCGACCTGAAGTACAACATGTTTGGCCCCGTGAACCCCTGGGATCGCACCAACGACCGCACGGGTGAAAACCTGCGCCAGGCCATGGCCCAAAACCCTTACCTGCATCTCATGGTACAATCGGGCTACTACGATGGCGCTTGCGACTACTTCAACGCCAAATACAACATGTGGCAAATGGACCCTAGCGGCAAACTGAAAGAGCGCATGAGCTGGAAGGGTTACCGCAGCGGGCACATGATGTACCTACGTAAGGAGGATTTGGAAAGCAGCAATGAGGATATCCGGGACT
>JAAFHQ010000886.1 GCA_013298445.1 Chitinophagales bacterium
GCTGAGCTGTTCAAACAAAAAACGTTAAACAGCCTGTTGGAAATTAGGGAATGAACTAAATGCTCATTCCCTAATTCCTTATTTGTCCATTTCTTTCCCTGTAACTATGTCCATTTTTGTAACAGGCGGTACTGGTTTTGTAGGTTCTTACCTGATTCGGCATTTGTTGGAGCAAGGTTACACCGATATCACTGCGCTGCGCCGGCGCAACAGCAATTTTGACCTCGCCAGCGATTTTGCCGATCGCATCCAGTGGGTCGAAGGTGAACTCAATGACCCCCATAGTTTGGCGGAAGGCATCAGAGGTAAAAAATGGGTTTTCCACGTTGCCGCAATCATTTCTTTTGAAGAGAAAGACCGCGCAAAAATGCATGCGGTCAATGTTGAAGGAACTGCGCATATCGTCAATGCCTGCTTGGACGAAGGAGTGGAAAAATTGTTGCACGTAAGTTCCATTGCCGCTGTTGGTCGCACCAAGCCCAATCAGGTGGTGAACGAAAAGAACATTTATCAGACCAGCCCTTACAATACCGAATACGGCCTGAGTAAATTTTTGGGTGAGCAGGAAGTGTGGCGGGGTATTGCCGAAGGGCTGAATGCCGCTATTGTCAATCCAGGAGTAGTCATTGGTGCAGGACGTTGGCACGAGGGTACGGGGCAGTTTTTTCCAGCCCTCCGCCGGGGTTTTCGTTTTGTCCCGCCTGGTAAAATCAGTGTGGTTGATGTACGGGATGTCGCACGAATGTTGCTGGTTTTGGCCAAAAGTGACATCAACGAAGAGCGTTTCATTGCCAATGCCGGTGAACTGACTTATCGGGAGTTTTTCAAGGCCATTGCTGAGGAATTTAAGGTGCCGGTGCCGAATATCATGATTACACCTTTGCTCCGCGAATTGGCCTGGCGATTGGCAAAAATTCCGGCCTTTTTTACCAGAACCCCCCCCTTGGTCACCAAAGAGAATTTGCGTCAGGCGGCTCTTGAGCTGGTATTTGAAAATGAAAAATCCAAAAAGCAGCTGCAATTTGAATACACGCCAATCGATAAAACCATTGCGGATACTTGTCGGGCTTTTTTGGATGCTGAGGGAAAAACGACGGTTTTTGTAACTATTTAGCAGCCGCTTGCGGCGGATTTTTTCACCACAAAGACACAAAGACACAAAGGCACAACATTTTAGAGCTTAATGTCTTTGTGTCTTTGTGTCTTTGTGTCTTTGTGTCTTTGTGGTGAAAAAAATTGAATATAAAATCCACCGCAGGTGGATGGGTGCTAAATAGTTACCGATTTTTTAAATATTGTTGATTGCCCTTCAACTTCTTCACCTAAACCTATACCACATGTCCCAGCGTTCTTTCTCCTTCGCTCTGCTTGTAGTTGGCCTATTGGCCGCTTGTAACCGCACTACCCCACAAAGTAAGGAGGTAGCCATACTCAATTATTTCCCAACAACTACTTTGAGCGATACCACCCATTTGGAGCTACCGGATGAGGCTATTTCCGGTGATACCATTCCTACCCCTTTGTTTTTCAAAACCCTCGGGCCTTTGATGCAGCCAGTGGATTATATTGTTGATTCTACATCGAGTACAGTAGTAGCCTTGCAGCGCTTTTCGATAAACGAGCGTTACGATGGCTGTTTGGTGCACCTCACCCAAAATTGGTTCAAACACCAGTCTGTTCTACTTTTTGACAAGCAAACCCAACGCTTCAGCGACCGCTTCACCGTGGGCGAATGGTATGGTGGCGAAGGTGGCCAAGTGCTGATCGGTTCCTGGCTTTTCGACTACAACGGGGATGGTAACAATGACCTGGTGCGCCGTACCATCGAACACAGCATGACTCCAACGCCTGAAGGAGAAGCTGAAGAAAAGTTTTTCGAATCTGGGGAATTGCTGCTCTGGCAGAAAAATAACTGGGTCAAAACCACCATAAAAGACTCGGCTGCATTGGTCAAAAACTACCCTATCCGCTCGGTTTGGTAGCCCTACTTTTCTTTATTCGCTTTCAAAATATTTGAATCTGGCAACGTGAAAAAAGACGGATGATGCCGGATTGTAGAGACGCACGGCCGTGCGTCTCCGGGCTGGTGACAGATGGCAAGAGACGCACGGCCGTGCGTCTCTACGGTGCGTTGCCTCGATATTGTCGTGCTCTCAAAACATTTTCCCTCTTTTTGCTGTACTATTCTGGAATTTATCTCAATTTTGCAGCGTGTAAAAGCGGCATAAACTTATGGTTGAATTACCTGTTGTTAGCAAGGAAAGTACTGAACCTACCCGGACGCGCAAACCAGACTGGTTGCGGGTCAAACTACCCATGGGCGAGAATTATAAAAAAGTGCGCTCTTTGGTCGACGAGTACAAGCTACACACCATTTGCCAAAGTGGCAATTGCCCGAACATGGGTGAATGCTGGGGTGAAGGTACGGCTACCTTCATGATCCTGGGCAATACTTGTACCCGTTCTTGCTCCTTCTGTGCCGTAAAAACGGGCCGCCCCAACGAATACGACGCCGACGAGCCCCGCCGCGTGGCCGAAGCCATTGTGCTCATGCAAGTTAAACACGCGGTCATTACCTCAGTCAATCGCGACGAACTGGCCGACCGTGGGGCCGAAATCTGGCACCAAACCGTTCGCCTAGTCAAAGAATCCTCTCCTTCCACCACTATAGAAACGCTTATACCCGATACCAAAGCGAACTGGGAAGCCCTGGAACGCATGATCTCCGCTGGCCAGGAGGTTGTGTCGCACAACATGGAAACCGTAGAACGCCTCTACCGCAAAGTACGCCCCCAAGCCAAATACCAACGCAGCCTGGAACAAATCCAACGCACCAAAGACTACGGCAAACGCACCAAGTCGGGCATCATGGTGGGCCTGGGTGAAACGCAGGAAGAAGTGTTCAAAATTATGGACGACCTCGTAGCGCACGGCTGCGATGTACTCACCATCGGGCAGTACTTGCAACCTACTCAAATGCACATTGCGGTAGCGGAGTTTGTACACCCGGATGTGTTTGCGCTGTATCAGGAAGTGGGGTTGAGTAAAGGATTTAAGTTTGTGGAGAGTGGACCACTGG
>JAAFHQ010000887.1 GCA_013298445.1 Chitinophagales bacterium
AAGGTTGTGGTTGCGGGTAATCGCGGTTCTGCTGATTTCTTTTTGCCAATCGGTGTTTGCCTTTAGGTCTTCCAATACGCCCCCTACTTTGGGTACTTCCTGACGGTATTCGTCAGCGGTGAACAAATCGATGGGATTGGCCATACTGGAGATCCCCAGTCCACCAGAATAAGTCATACCTGAAAAGCCGGACTTACCTTTTTTGGTGGTAATCAACACTACCCCATTGGCACCACGTGAACCATAAATGGCCGTGGCCGATGCATCTTTCAAAACGTCGATCGACTCAATGTCTTGCGGATTGAGGAAAGTTAAAGGGTTGGTATTCCCTCCCGTGCCGGAGTTATCCAGCGCTAACCCATCCAGTACAAACAAAGGTGTACTACCGGTGCGGACCCCACCAGGGCCACGAATGGTGATGCTTTGGCGGCCACCTGGTTCGCCGGTAGCGGAGGTGACGTTTACACCAGCAACCTTGCCTTGCAGCAATTGTTCGGGTGAATTGATGATGCCTCGGTTAAAATCTTCGTTTTTGATCGATTTGGCCGAACCGGTCATGTCTTTTTTGTTTGTACTCCCATAGCCGACGACCACTACCTGAGAAAGTTCCAGCGCACTGGATTTCAAGCTGATGTCGATTTTGGTCTGGTTACCGACCAATACTTCCTGTTTATCGTAACCTACAAACTCAAAAACAAGAGTGGCATTTTGATCCGGTACAGAAATGCTGTAGTTCCCGTTAATGTCCGTGGTAGTTCCCTGGCTGGTACCCTTGACCAGTACAGTGCTGCCAATGAGTGCTTCTTGGGTTTCTGCGTCCGTGACGCGGCCAGAAACGGTAATTTCGGTCTGATTTGGACTGCCAAGCGGCGCATTGGACCTTCCCTGAATGATACTGTTGCAGAACAACAAACCCAGGAATACAACGAGCCATTTCATGCCGCGTTGGGAGTGAAAGGGTAGTGAGTGCTTCATTGTCTAAAGTAATTGGTAATGTAAAAAACAGCTTAAACTTATGGCAATTTGCACCTAATTCAAAATTTTATACAAATATTCTGATGGATGGTAAAATTTTTTATTGATGATTTAATGTTTTTTTAACGGGTAAAATAATGATCGCTCAAACATCCGCATTTCTATTGCATTCAAAAAATTATCGAGATAAACCAAAGGTTAAGAGTCAGAAAAGAAATTTGAGAATTGGTAAAAAAATTAATATCAAGTGCTTGTTTTTTACTTTTTTCTACTTAATTTTGTCGAAGTATCGCTCTTGCGACATTTAGAGGCTATTTTTGTGAACATTTTTTGAGTTTGAGTATTCCTCCCCTCCATTGTACTCATCTCATTTTGACTGTCTACATCTCCATACCGCTTTATCTTGGTTTTATCTCTAGAATCACACCATTGTAGGCTACAGTGATATTTCATTGTGCCGCATTGTCAATTTGTATTGTTGCTTTTCAACAACATAGGGTACTCTATTTAACTCATGATCAAAAAAAACTGTGATGAAAAAGCTATTAGTAGCTGTTCTTTTTTTGGCTGCACTTGCTTACGTTATTTCTTGTGAGCGGGAGGTGGCTAGTGATTTGGACCTCGACAGTCCATTGGAGGCAATTTTGGATCAAAAATCGGTGACTGGATCTTACACAGGCTACATCATGCCAGAAAGTACTGATTTTGCCAGTTTGCCTAACCAAGATGCTAAAAACCCGGTAACGGCAGAAAAAGTAGAGTTGGGTCGTTTGTTGTTCTTTGAGACAGGATTAGCTCTTGAAAACAAATACCCTTCATCAAAGGGCACTTTCTCTTGCAGCAGCTGTCACATTCCCAACCGAGGGTTCACTGCCGGACGCTTTCAGGGCGTTGCAGATGGAGCGGTCGGTTTTGGGAAAAGTGGTGAAGGCCGTCAAAAAAGTTCAGTCTATTTCGGGCACGAGGTGGATGCACAAGGCGCCAGACCGCTTCCGGTCATCAACACCACTTACATCTCCAATGCACTCTGGGCGGGCACTTTCGGGTCTTTCAACGTCAATGAAGGCACTGATGCCGTCTGGAACCAGGATACCCTGGTTGCCATCAATCACGAGCAATTGATGGGGCTTGAAGCCAACAATGCCCGTGCTCTAGCGGTACACCGCCAGGTGATCAACAAAACGGTAATGGATCAACTGGGTTACACAGAGATGTTTGATAAGGCATTCCCTGAAATTCCGGTAAAAGACCGCTACAACCGTAAAACAGGTTCTTTCGCTATCGCAGCATACTTCCGCACCATCCTGACCAACCAGGCACCTTTTCAACGTTGGTTGAAAGGCGAAAAAGATGTCATGACTGCACAACAGAAGAAAGGAGCCATCGTCTTTTTTGGCAAAGCAGGCTGTGTAAATTGCCACAATACACCTTCATTGAATGCTTTCCCACACCGCTTCTTTGCACTGGGTGTGAACAACTTGTACCAAAGCAATTTCAATGTATTCCGTACGGACGCAAGCGATCGCCGCAATCTCGGCCGTGGTGGGTTTACGTACAAGGAGGAAGACATGCACAAGTTTAAGGTGCCGCAATTGTACAACCTTAAAAACGTAGGGTTTTACTTCCACGGTGCCAGCAAAACTTCCTTGCGGGAAGTAGTTGAATATTTCAACGCGGGAATTCCTGAAAATTCTTTGGTGCCAGCTGGCCAGATTTCCAGCTTATTCAAACCGCTCAATTTATCTAAGGAAGAAGTAGACGACTTGACCGAATTCCTTGAAAATGGATTGTTCGATCCAAATTTGGAACGCTATGCACCAACCAAGACCAAGTCAGGCAACTGCTTTCCAAATAATGACCCGCAGTCAAAAATAGACATGGGTTGTAACTAAGGACTAAACTGCTCCAGATATTTTTTACGCTTAATTCTAGTAGAGGTTTTTGTGAGAGGAGGTGTTGTCGGCTGATTGCGGGCAACACCTCAGCTTTTTTATAGCACTGCTTTCCTTCCAAATCCCTGCCCCTTCAACCACCAGAATCCCAGCATCCCCACCAAACAGCACCCACTCAGCACGTACCACAG
>JAAFHQ010000888.1 GCA_013298445.1 Chitinophagales bacterium
TCGGGCTACAACGACATTCGTGCGCCTTACGCCAACGTAGGCCAGATGGAAAACAAGGGGATTGACATTGGTTTGAATACCCGCAACATCAAAACCGACAATTTCACCTGGAATACCGATTTCACCATGTCTTTGAACCGCAATAAAGTGGTGGCCTTGGACAACGACGCGCGTATTTACTGGCGGAACCTTTACTGGTACAGCGAATTCCAGACTGCCACACGGACCGGAGTTGGTTTGCCCTTGGGTCAGTTTTATGGCTATGTAACCGAGGGCTTGTTTACCAGCCAGGAGGATATTTTGGGCCATGCCGTACAGACTCCTGATCCATCCAATGAAGGCAAAAACCTGGTGGACAAAAGAACCGGGGTATGGATTGGCGACATCAAGTTCAAAGACCTGAACGGCGATGGAGTGGTGAATACCCAGGATCAAACCATCATTGGGAATCCCAACCCGGATTTCACCATGGGTTTGAACAACAGTTTCACCTACAAAAACTTTGACCTTACCGTTTACCTCACCGGGTCTTACGGTGCCGAAGTACTGAACTATTCCCGCGTATTGACGGAAGGTCAGGTTACCATTTTTGGCAACCAGGCCCGGACAGTGGACAATCGGGTGCGTTACGCCTTGAAAAACCCAACTGGTTCCACCCTCGATCCTGCCAATGTAGTGATTGCCAATCCAGGTGCTACCCTACCCCGGCCAACCACTACCGACAACAACCGGAATACCCGGATGTCAGACCGGTTCATCGAAGATGGTTCTTATACCCGCATCCAGAACATCCGTTTTGGCTATACTTTCCCACAAGGAATTTTACAAAAAATCCGGGTACAGAAATTGAGATTGTACGTGAATGCCCAAAACATCTACACCATTACCAACTATTCTGGTTACGACCCCGAAATTGGTGCTTTCAACCAGGATCCATTGTTGCAAAACGTGGATATGGGCCGCTACCCAACGCCTCGGGTGATCACCTTTGGTTTGGACGTGGATTTTTGACGGTAGAGACGCACGGCTGTGCGTCTTGGCTTGGTGGAGATGAGACGCACGCCGTGCGTCTCTACATCGCACAACAACATAAAAATCAAGACATGAAACATCATTTCAAATACATCATTTCCTTCTGCGCAGTCCTTTTGGCCACTTCTTGTGGCAAGGATTTCCTGGACATCACGCCAGTGGATCGCCTGACTGCGGACAATTTTTACCGCAACGAAACCGAAATCAAGGCGTCGACCTCCTCCTTGTACGGTTTCCCTTGGTTTGACTTCAACGACAAGTTTTTCTGGTGTGCGGGCGACGAAATGGCGGGCAACCTGTACCACACCTGGGATCAGGAGGGACAGTTCTTTTATTTCTCCTACACCGAAGGTAATGCCCACATTTCTTCTGGTTGGAAGGGTTTGTTCCGGGTGATCTCTTACGCCAACTCCATCATCAACGACATGCCTCCCGCCGCTACCGGAAAGGTGAGTGAGCAGGTGATCAACCGGGCACTGGGTGAAGCACGTTTCATCCGGGGTACTGCGTATTACATGTTGGCTGAATTTTGGGGCGAAGTACCCATTGTAGAAAACTCTACCGAACTGGTGGCCGCCAACAACCTGATTTTACCCAAAAATACCAAGGCCAGCATCTACGAATTCATCCGCCGCGATTTGGCTTTTGCCTCCGAAAACCTACCAACTTCGGATAGCCCAGGTCGGGTGACCCAATGGTCGGCCAAAGGCATGTTGGCCAAACTGCACCTCACCATGGCTCAAAACCTGAGCGATGCCAAGTCGGCTGAAAACTTTGCCAAAGCCAAAGCATTGGCTGCCGAGGTAATCGAAACCAGCGGCTTGTCTTTGATGAACAATTATGCTGATTTGTTCAAAATTGAAAACAACAACAACCCTGAGTCTCTATTTGCCATGCAGTGGATGGAAGGTTCATATGCACTGGGCAATAGCCGCCAAGCCAACTGGGCACGCAGCAGCGTCATTACGGGCAACAGTGAAGCCTGGGGTGGTGGCAAAGGGGTGACTTACGACTTTATGCAGGACGTAGAGCAGGGAGACAAGCGTCAGCCATCTATTTACATGAAACCGGGAGATTTTTATCCTGAGATCAACAAGGACAATGGAGGTTATACCTTCAAATTGGTCAACCGCGATCCCAAAGATCCCAACATCACTCTGGAAAATGCTCCCCCTGTACTCAACTGCTTGAAAAAGTACATTGTAGGCAGTGCCCAGGACAACGCAGGGAAAGTATCAACCGGACAAGCCGTGGCACTCAATCAGTACGTGTTGCGTTTGGCCGATGTTTACCTGATTTATGCCGAAGCAACTTTGGGTGCTGCGCCTTCTACTGCCGATGCCAAAGCACTCCAGTATTTCAACGCGATCCGTACCCGGGCTGGCCTGGCTACCAAGTCCAGCATTACCTTCAGCGACCTGTTGAAAGAGCGCCGGATTGAATTTGGGTTGGAGAGCATCAACTGGTTCGACATCAAACGCTTTTACTACCGCGATCCTCAAGCTGCGCTGGCCTATTTGAGTGCGCAGGAAAAAGAAACCACTTTTTACCGCATCAACACGCCGAATGCGCCCGATGAAAACACTATGGCTGGTTATCAAATCAATCCTCCACCGAGTTTGATCAAGGTGGATGGCTCAAAGATGAATTTGCCAATTCCTGCAGCGGAAGTAGTCGCCAATTCGAAGTTGGCACCTGGTGTGGCTGCAGAAACCTATCAGTTCAAGTAGTATTGTTAAACGACCAAATCAGACAACATGAAATCTTTTTTTTCATATACTGCCTTATTTATCGTTCTGGCTGTCAGCATTTTTTCCTGTAAAAAGGAGGACAATGACGAGGTCAGTACGGGTACGCCAGTAGTCAAATACGTGCGGATCACCGATCCCAAGGCAGCCGATTCATTGGTAGTGGGCGCTTTTATGGGCAGCCTGGTAGCCATTGTGGGTGAAAACCTGCAAAACACCCGGGAGCTGTGGTTCAATGACCAAAAAGCCAACTTGAGCCCTACTTACATCACCAGCA
>JAAFHQ010000889.1 GCA_013298445.1 Chitinophagales bacterium
CGAAATTATGTGGATTATGATTTTTTTGACCTGTTTGAGATGAAAATTGTAGAAGGAAGAGCCTTCTCTCCTGATTACCTTACAGATTCTATCAGCAGCTACATATTAAATGAATCAGCTATTCGCTCACTCGGTTGGAAGTCTGGAGTTGGCAAGCGGTTTAGAAATGGAAGCGTCATTGGTGTTGTAAAGGATTTTCATTTTCAACCTTTTAATTTGGCAATCGAACCAATGTTTATCGCCCTTGGAACAGCGCAAAATAGCCACAGCGGCAATATTGCTATCAAGGTAAAAATGGATAACGTAAGTAATACTTTATCTTATATCAAACGAACCATTAAGGTGATTGCACCACAAGCGCCATTTGAATATCATTTTATGGATGAAGCATACAATGAATTATATCAATCTGAACAACGCTTTGGTCAGGCATTCAATATTTTTACATTATTGGTGCTATTCATTGGATGTATGGGCTTGTTTGGTTTAGCTTCACATAACATAGTACAACGTACGAAGGAGATTGGCATTCGCAAAGTACTCGGTGCCTCGGTGGCAGGTATTACTGCACTATTGGCCAAGGACTTTTTGAAACTCGTCCTCATCTCGATCCTTATCGCTTCACCCGTTGCCTGGTATTTCATGCAAAAATGGCTCGCCAATTTTGCGTATCGGATTGAAATTCAATGGTGGATGTTCGCGGCGGCTGGAGCAGCTGCGGTGGCGATTGCGTTTTTGACGGTGGGCGTTCAGAGTGTGAAGGCGGCATTGGCAAATCCGGTGAAGTCTTTAAAATCTGAATAAAGAATACAAAAAACAAGAATCATATGAACAGTCGCAACCTGAAAATTGCCTGGAGAAACCAGTGGAAACACAAAGGTGCTTTTTTGATCAATGTGATCGGGCTTTCCGTGGCACTGGCTGCGGTGTTTTTCATTTCCTTGTGGGTAAGGGACGAACTTTCGGTGGATAAATTTCACGAGAAAGACAGTCAGTTGTACCAGGTCATGGAAGTGGGGCATGCAAACAACTCAATCAATATCCTGGAAAATACCCAGGGCTTGTTGGGAGAATCTTTAGCGCAGGATTTCCCGGAAGTAGAAAAAGGCTGTGCATTTTTTCTGCTCAGCGATCACAATATTTCCATCAGTTTGAAAGCAACTCAGGATAAGGTTTTTAAACCCGCTACGGCCTTCGCCGAAAACACCTTTTTTGAGATCTTTTCCTACCCTTTGCTCGAAGGTGAGCCAGCGGAGGTGCTGCGCAATAAAAATAGCGCCGTGATCTCCGCAAGTTTAGCCAAAAGTTTGTACGGCGATACCCGCAAGGCATTGGGCAAACCCGTAGAGTGGAGTTTTCATATCTTTAGTGGCTTGGCCACCATCACCGGAGTATTCGCGGATGTTCCAGCCAATAACACCAAACAATTTGATTTGGTGCTGACCAAGGAAAAATTTTTTGAAACCATCCCTTCTGTCAAAGAATGGTACAACGAGAGTACCAATACCTTTTTGCAACTCAAAAAAGGTACGAATATCACTGCTTTTAATGCTAAAATTGAACACTACTTAAAAGGCAAAGGCCAGGGCGATCGTTTTCAGCTTTTTGTACGCCCTTATTCCAGTGCTTATTTGCACGGACATTACGAAGGAGGCGTACAAACCGGAGGCCGGATTGGTTATGTACGTTTGTTTTCCATCATTGGCCTCTTTATCCTCCTCATTGCTTGCATCAACTTTATGAACCTGGCTACCGCCAATGCGCAAACCCGCGAGAAGGAGATTGGGGTGAGAAAAGCCGTGGGGTCGGCGCGTGGAAATCTGGTTTTTCAGTTTTTGAGCGAGTCTTTTCTGGTTAGCGGCTTGTCTTTGGCTTTAGCGCTACTTTTGCTACTTGCTTTACTGCCTGCTTTTAATAACCTCACCAGCAAATCCATCCATTTGGCCATTACGCCGCTCAATATTGCTTACGTGCTAGGCATTACACTGTTGACCAGTTTGTTGGCGGGGGCTTATCCGGCTTTTTATTTGTCGGGTCTGCCGGTGATGTCGATTTTGAAAGGAAAATTACGCGCCTCTTTTGTCGAAATCATGGCCAGAAAAGGGCTGGTAATCTTCCAATTTGTGGTTTCCTTTTTACTCATCGTGGCGGTGATGGTGATCAACGAACAAATGCAGTTCATCCAGACCATGAACCTGGGTTACAATCGCGACAATGTGATCACTGTGAATCGGGAAGGCCAGCTCATGAGCAATACCCCAGCGTTTTTGAACCGCCTCAAAACTTTGCCGGAAGTAAAAAGTGTGGGAGCCTTGAGTGGCGCATTAGCACAAGCCAATGAAGACAACACTACCGGAGGCATTTCCTGGGAAGGCGCACCCGAAGATGAAGAAGTGAATTTTTCGGTCAAAACGATGGATTACGATTTGATCCCAACGCTGGGCATAGAAATAGTACAAGGACGGGCGTTTTCCAGAAAATTTAGCGATGAAAAAAGCAGCCTGATTTTCAACGAAACGGCCATCAAAACCATGGGCCTCAAAGACCCCATTGGCAAAAAAGTGAAGATGTGGGGCGAAGACAAAATCATCGTGGGGGTAGTCAAAGACTTTTTTGACAATTCCATCCACGAGAATATTCGCCCTGTAGTGATGCGCTTTGACCCATCGGCTACTGGCTCCATTGTGATCAAAATTGCTCAAGGCAAAGAAAGTGCTGCGCTGGCGGCTATCGAAGCCATTTACAAGGAGATGAATCCGGGTTACACTTTTGAGTACCGCTTTATGGATGAGCAATACCAACAAATGTACGTCGGAGAAAAACGCGTCACGGTATTATCGAGGATTTTTGCGGGCATTGCCATCGTCATTTCTTGCCTGGGTTTATTGGGGCTGGTGTCCTTTATGACGGAACGCCGCGCCAAGGAAATTGGCATCCGCAAGGTACTGGGGGCTTCTATTTCGGGTATCGTCCGTTTGTTGGCCCGGGATTTCTTGCAACTGGTACTGATTGCCATTCTTATTGCCTCTCCTTTGGCCTGGTATGGCATGAGTCA
>JAAFHQ010000089.1 GCA_013298445.1 Chitinophagales bacterium
GGATGGGAATCAAGCTACAAAAAACGCACAACCCCGCGATGATTGACTTTTTACTTGCCGCGCATACCGATGCATTTGAATGCTACGACAAGTACCGCAAGTTGCTGGACAAGCACTTCCCGAAAAAGTTTCTGCCTTTAAATCTTTAATCAACTTTTATAATCCTAAAAATATACAACTATGGGCTACACTTCATGGTCTAGCGATGCTTATTCGCACTTAAAAACTTCCTATTCTGGCAAATCTGCTGATCAAATTTTCAGCAGTGGTATGAACCCCACGATGGACCCGAAAGGGCTCGTTTTCCGCGAAAGCCGCGACTCCGGCGCACACCCCAATTCCATTGCAATTGCCGTGTTCCTGGATGTAACGGGCTCAATGGGCCAAATTCCAGAGATGTTGATTCGCCACAAACTGGGTTCTTTGATGGACACCTTGTTGGCGCACGGTGTGGAAGATCCCCAGGTGATGTTTTCCGCCATTGGTGACCACCACACTGACCGTGCTCCCCTGCAAATTGGGCAATTTGAATCAGGCACGGATGAACTGAACGAATGCCTTTCTAAAGTCTACATCGAAGGTGGTGGTGGTGGTCAAAACATGGAATCTTACCTCCTGGCCTGGTTGGTTGCGGGTCGTCACACCAGCATCGATTGTTTCGAAAAACGTGGCAACAAAGGCTTCTTGTTCACGATTGGTGACGAAAAAAACTGGGATTCGGTAGCTGCTCCTCGTTTGAAAGAGCTGATGGGTTATGCCCAAACCGATCCGATTACCGATGCCCAAGTATTGGCTCAGGCACAACGCATGTACCACGTTTTCCATATCCACATCAATGAAACGGGCTACAAAGACAACCCCGATGTGATTGGTTACTGGAAAAAACTGCTAGGCGAACGCGCCTTGATTTTGGACCAGCACATGGCTGTGGCGGAGTTAATCGCCTCCACCGTAGCAGTCATCAATGGCGCGAACCTGGACAAAGTGGCCGCAGAATTTGACGACGCGACGGCTAAATCCGTAAAAAACGCCTTGATGCTGGTGAGTACGGATGTCACCAAAGCAGGTGGGACTAGCGGAGTGGTCAAACTTTAAAGGTGTAAAAAGCCCCGCCAGGGGCGAAATATGGGTAGTCAGATTATGACCAAGCGTATCAACAGTCCCGTCAGGGACGCGATATGGGTATTCGGGATCAAAACAACCCACATTTCGTCCCTGACGGGACTTTAAAAAAACGGGGTAACTCATTTCTACCCATATTTCGCCCCTAGCGGGGCTTGTGGGTTGCTCAATAAACACAAATTCCCTACATAAATTTTGGCAAAATGAAAACGCAAATTGTAATTGGTTTAGGCTATGGCGACGAAGGTAAAGGCTTGACCACCGACTACCTGTGTCGCCAGTCCGATTGGCCACTGGTGATTCGTTTTTCAGGCGGCCACCAGGCCGGGCATACCGTCGTTACTTCCGATGGCCAAAGACATGTGTTTTCAAGCCTGGGGGCAGGTAGTTTGGCGGGCGCAGCCACTTATTGGAGCCGCTATTGTGCCTTTGCTCCGGAGAATTTCTGGAAAGAGCACCAGGCTTTGCAGGCCAATTCTGCTGGCTTTGTACCCAAAATTTATGTTGATGCTCTGGCTCAGGTAACGACGCCCTACGACGTTTTCCACAATCAGTCTTCCGAAAAAATCAACGTACATGGAAGCTGCGGCATGGGCTTTGGGGCCACGATGGAGCGCAATGAACTAACCCCTTACCGCTTGTACGTGCAAGATCTTTTTTACCCAACAGTGTTGGAGCAAAAATTGCTGGCCATTGGTGAATACTACCGCAGAAAAGTGCATAACCCCATGCTGATGGTGGACTTGCAGGAGATAGTGACGGCTTTTAAAAGTGCTGTTCAAGCCATTTTACCGCTGATTGAAGTAGTTGAAGAAAAAGTTTTTTTGGAAAAACGCATTTACCAATTGGGCTTTGATGCATTAATTTTTGAAGGCAGCCAGGGGGTTTTGCTGGATCGCGATTTTGGTTTTTTCCCAAACGTGACCCGGGCGTACACCACTTCCCGCAATGCAATGGAGCTGATCCAAAACTACCAATTGCCCCTGCCTGAACTGTTTTACATCACGCGGGCCTATCAAACCCGCCACGGCAAAGGTTTTTTGTCGAATGAAGGCCTTAAGTTGAGTTACACCCCCAACCCCATTGAAACCAATGTCTACAACGAGTGGCAAGGCCACCAGCGGGTGGCTCCCCTCGATGTGGATTTGTTGAATTACGCCCTGGATTGTGACCGCAATTTTTCCGGTACTGCACCTAAAAACCTGGTGATTACTTGTTTGGATCAGTTGAATGGCCCCATGGAAGCTAGTGTTGCTGGAAAAATGGTGACGTTTGCCAAGCCCGAAAACCTCTTGCGTCAACTCAATGTAAAACCGGGCAATTTGCTTTTATCCTATTCCGATCGTGCTGAAGGAATGGTAAAATTATCGCAGGTGCAGATGGTGAAGGTTTAATGTTGAAGAGTTAAAAAGTTGAAATGACGGGCACTTCGACTTCGCTCAGTGGCCGGTCATTTTAACTTTTCAACCCTCAACATTTCAACTTATTGTATCTTTGCGCCCATGAACGGAAAAGAACGCATGGATATCCGACAGCGCTCGTTGGCAGAATTAGGGGAGCTGTTCAAAGAAATGGGGGAAGCCAAATTCCGGGCCGTACAGGTCCATGAATGGTTGTGGCAAAAAGGGGCACGTTCCTTTGACGCCATGACGAACTTATCCAAAGCATTACGGGAAAAACTGGCCGAAAATTTTGTCATCAACGGTATCGTGGAAGACAAGGTCCAGCGCAGTGCCGATGGAACCATCAAGTCCCGCTTTCGCCTACACGATGGGCACCTTATCGAATCAGTGCTGATTCCTGTACCCGAAGACAAAAGGTTCACCGTTTGTGTATCCTGCCAGGTGGGCTGTAGTTTGACCTGCAAGTTTTGTGCAACCGGGCGAATGAAACGCGTGCGCAATCTGGACGCCGCCGAAATAGTCGACCAGGTGGTACTGGTCAACCAACAATGCCTCGAAACCTTCGGGCATCCACTGACCAACATCGTTTACATGGGTATGGGTGAGCCACTCCTGGCTTACAACAACGTAATGGAAAGTGTTGAGCGCCTCACTGCCTCAGATGGCCTCAACATGTCGCCGCGCCGCATCACCATCAGCACGGCAGGCATTGCCAAAATGATCAAAAAACTGGCCGATGATGGTTGCAAAACCAATCTGGCCCTATCGCTCCACGCCGCTGACGACCTCAAACGCGACGAACTGATGCCCATCAACGAGCAGAACAATCTGGCCGTGTTGATGGAAGCACTGGAATACTTCTACCGCAAAACCCACAACCGCATCAGCTACGAATACATCACTTTCCAAAATGTCAACGATGGGCTCGATGATGCGGCCAAACTGGCCAAACTCTGCCGTCGTTTCCCCGTGCGGGTCAACATCATCGAATACAATCCAATTGGCGATGTGCCTTACCTCAAATCGGAGGAAGACCGCATCGACGCCTTTGCGCGCTACCTGCGCGAACGCGAAATTATGGTGACGGTACGGCGGAGTCGGGGCAAGGACATTGACGCGGCATGTGGCCAATTGGCGAATAAAGAATAAAAAAATAAATTTTTCAGGTCGGGAACTTTTTAATTTAGGATATGGTTGATGCATTGAAACCTAAAAAATCCTAATTTTATGGTAGCACAAGCAACGCAAAGCATGAATTACGATCGTATCCTGGAGGAGGAGTTGCTGCCTCAGGCGGAGGCGCTGCTTACTTTTGCTTACCATCTGACCTATAATCAGCAGGATGCTGAAGATTTGGTGCAGGAAACGTACATGAAAGCGTACAAGGCCATCGACAAATACATCGAAGGCACCAACGCTAAAGCATGGCTGTTCAAAATCCTGAAAAACACCTTCATCAACGACTACCGCCGCAAAAGCCGCGGTCCTGCGATGAAAGAGTTGGATGAGGTCATCGCCTACCAAAATCGTGAAAACACGCCTTACACCAGCGCACATGCGGGTTTGGCCGTGGAAAGCTACGAGTCGGCAATGGGTGACGAAGTCACGATGGCCATCAACAAACTCTCGATGAACTTTCGGGAAGTATTGCTGTTGAGCGATGTGGAAGATTTTTCTTACGAAGAAATCTCCAAAATTTTGGATATTCCCATCGGAACGGTGCGTTCGCGGCTGAACCGGGCACGGAATGCCGTCAAAGAAGATTTGCAATTGTATGCCCAGTCCATGGGTTTCAAAGATAATCGATAAACCCCAGCTTCGGCTGGGAGCAGGCCTTTTCTTCTGCTCCATACCTGGGACGGTGCGAAGAAGGGGCCTTTTTTTTAGCCTTCGGCTAAAAAACCCACGGCTGAAGCCATGGGTTGGTTTTCTGGGGTGCCCTCCCACGGCTAAAGCCATGGGTTGGGTTGAAGAATGAAAACTTGATGAATTGTTACCCGAGGCTAAAGCCACGGTGTTTTGTTAACCTTAATTAAATGCTACCGGGGATCTGCCACCCACGACTAAAATCGGGGGATAGATCGCCACAAAAAAACAAGGCTATGGTAAAGAGTCCGATCACCAATGATGAGTTCATTAAAAAGGTGGGGTTATTCCTGGACAACGAACTCAGTGACAAAGACAGTCGTGATCTCCTGCGCGAGATTCAAACAAACCCGGCATTCATGCATATTTTGAAAGAAGAGCAAACTTTTAGGGAATTTATAAAGACTAAAATAGACCGACGAAAACCTTCTCCTGCCTTAATAGCTTCGATAAAAGATAAAATAAAATCTTCTTCGCCGATCTGATAAGTATAGCAGATCCTTCCGAAAACCACTAGTCCTTCAACACCTTTAAACTCAGATCCAGACTTTGGGCGGAGTGCGTCAGTGCACCTACCGAAATGTAATCTACACCTGTGAGTGCAATTGCACGAAGTGTGTCCAGGGTTACTCCGCCCGAAGCCTCGGTCTCGAAGCGATTGCCTACTATTTTTACGGCTTCATGCATGGTCTCCAGTTGGAAATTGTCCAACATGATGCGGGTAACTTTTCCTGTGTCCAGCACTTGCTGAAGTTCTTCCAAATTGCGCACCTCTACCGTCACGTTGAGGTTCAGTCCCTTTTCCTGCTGATAGGCATATACTCGTTCAATGGCCGCTTGAATGCTGCCACAGGCATCAGTATGGTTGTCCTTGATCATGAACCAATCGTATAGTCCGTCGCGGTAATTGTGGCAGCCTCCGATGCGCACGGCCCATTTTTCCAAAAAGCGGATCAGGGGAGTGGTTTTGCGGGTATCCAGAATTTTGACGGGCAAATCGGCTACAGCGTCGTGGTATTGTTTGCTGATGGTGGCAATACCGCTCATCCGCTGCATGGTGTTGAGGGTGAGGCGCTCGCCCTGGAGTAGGGCCTGGGAGTGGCACTCAACAAAGAAAGCTACGTCGCCATATTTGATGTTGGCTCCGTCGTCGAGAATTTTTTCAAACTGGGCTGTAGGGTCCAGGGTTTTAAAGATGCGCTCGGCAATGGCTACTCCAGCAAGTACCCCTTCGTCTTTGACGAGCAGGCGAGCCCGGTTGCGGGCAGTGGAGGGAATGCAGGCGAGGCAAGTGACATCGCCAGTGCCAATGTCTTCCTTGAGTCCGGCAGCGATGAAGGCGTCGATTTGATCGAAATTCATGGGTTGTATTGTTTTGAACCACCTTAGGCACCTTAGTTCACCTTAGATGAGAACAATCTAAGGTGAACTAAGGTGCCTAAGGTGGTTCAATTTTGTATTAAATCATCTTGCCCACCTTTTCCAGCAGGGCTTTGGTCAATTTAATTCCTTCCTTTTCAGGCGTTTTTTGTCCCTCGTACTCGATGCCTACATAGCCTTTGAACTTCGCTTTTTTCACGATTTTCATCATTTTCAAATAGTCGGTATGGGTTTCATTACCCGTGGCATCAAAGTCGTGGGTTTTGGCGCTTACCCCTTTAGCGAAAGGCATCAGTTCTTCAACGCCCATGTAACGGTCGTATTCCTCCGCACACTCCCAGGAGCCTTGTTTGCGGGTGATGCAGAAGTTGCCAAAATCGGGCAGAGTGCCAACGTTTTTCATGTTGACCTGCTTCATCACGCCGGACAACCATTTGCCATTGGAAGAATAGCCGCCGTGGTTTTCAACGATGACATTGATGCCCATACTCGCGCCAAATTCCCCAATTTTGCTCAAACCTTCCACCGCAGCTTTGCCCACTTCTTCAGCGGTACCTTTGCCAGCAGCATTCACGCGTATGGTAGCGCAGCCCAGGTATTTGGCACATTCTACCCATTGTTTGTGCTGGTCTACGGCTTTGCTAAGTTCGGCAGCATCGGTGGCACCCAGGTTGCCTTCGCCGTCGATCATGATGAGGTGGTTTTTGATGCCATTGTCCTTGCAACGCATCAGCAGCTCGTTGAGATAAGTGGTATCTTTGGCTTTGTCCTTGAAGAACTGGTTGACGTATTCAACGATCCCGATGCCAAATTCTTTGCGGGCCATCACCGGAAAGTCCAGGTTGGTCATTTCTTTTTTGAACAGGGCTGTGTGGAGCGACCACTCAGCCAGCGAAATTTCAAAAAACATTTTTTTGCTGCTGTCCAGGTCCATGCTGCTCATTGGCAGCACGGCTAAACCCGCCGCGGTATAAGTCATCTGATGGAGGAAATCACGACGTTTCATGTGATGGAAGAATTTTGCGTGAATTAATGGTGAGCAAGATAGGAGTTTTGAAAGATTCTGGATGGGCGGGACTAGAAAATAAAATGCCTGCGAATTGCCACCATTTGAAAAAAACACCATTGAGCCTAAGACTTTGCAATAAAACAACCTTTCAACCCACCAAAACACTCCTTTACTGCATCTATTCTTCAAAATTGGCTTTATGATGTGGAAAAAGTTACGCCATTTTTTGCTGTTGGCTATCCTCAGCATGCCCCTTTATGTCCTGGCCCAAGTGCAAGCAAACCTCGGAACGGTGGAACCTGTGCAGTTTCTTAGTGAAACCCACTTCGATTTTCAGCAAAACCACATTTATTTCAAAGCCAAAATCAATGGCATTGAAGGCACCTTTATTTTTGACAATGGTTTCACTGTCACTGGATTGGACAATGATTTTGCCGCGCGTTGTGGTATTGTAGCCGATTCCAGCATCACCCTTGCCGATGCCAACGAGGCGGAGGCTCAAGGGCAAATGGGGAGTGCGGGCTTGATCCAAATCGCAGACGTTAACTTTAAAAATACCCGGGTGGCCATCATCGATACCGATGGACTGCCCGCTTGTCAAAAAGTAGACGGTTTTATCGGCAGTTCCGTCATCAATAAAGCCAATTGGAAAATTGACTTTGTACAAAAGCGCCTCCAGTTTTCTTCCCGCCCTTTTATTGACGCAGGCTTGCGCTGTGCCTACACAGTCAGTCGCAGCAATCGCCATTTCATCGAATTCAAGTACGAGGGAGAGCCTTTTTGGGTGCACATCGACCTGGGCTCAAGCGGCGAACTGGAATTAAACAAAGAAGCATTCACGCCTATTTTTGCGGGCTTACCTGCTCAAATGAACGTGGGCGCCTCCAGTTTGGCGCTGTTCGGGCTGAACGCAGTGGATACTTTTTACACCCTCAATCGTCCATTTAAGTTTGGCTACAACAAGTACCAGATTACCAATTCCCCTCGGATTGAACTGCAACGCGACGTGGAGTACGCCCGCCTCGGTTTGGGTTATTTACATCAATTCAACCTCATCATCAATTCGGATGCCAAGGAATACATTCTGAGCCCGAATAAATTATTGAGCTCGATCCGGGAAGAAAAGGATTACGGGGTAGTGTTTTACCCGGTAGAAGGTCAGCAACGACTGGTCCGTTTGAGTGCCTGTGAAAATGTGGCCAGATTGGGACTTACCCTGGGCGAAGTGGTAGAAAAAGTGGATGGCCAGGCAGTTGAAAGCCTGGGCGACTGGTGTGCCATCAAAACCTACATCCGCGCCAAGGCCAATCGGGGTGAATCCCTACGCCTCAAAATACGCGGCAGGAAAGAAGAATGTGTTCTACAAGCAGATTATCATCCAGCACACAGCATTATCCGCTGATAACCTTTGATCAAGGTTCAAGGCTTGTTATCTTGCAGCAAAATTGTGCGTCATGTTTAAGCCCTTGATGATTCCTTCCTTCCTTACTGTTCTGTTGATGAGTACGTTTTCTTGTCAACCCAACGGAAACAATACCAGTGCCCTGGATCCAGAAACCGAAAAACTACAACGTGAGGTAGATAGCCTACGCCGGATCAAAGAAGCATTAAAAGATGAACTGAACGACGTAAAAGAGGAGGATGAGCCGCGCATAAATACGCCCGAAGCACCAAGCAATGCAGCGGACGGACCATTGGATGGCTTGACCGTACTTTCCGCCAAAAAGCAATTTGATGCCAATTTTAATCCTATCCTTCGCATCACTTTTCGCAATTACGATACCAAAAGCATTAGTTCAGCAACCATTGCTATTGATTTTAGCTTCAACAGCGACGAACTTTCGCCCAATTGCCATTTTGAAAAAAAAATCAGCCTGAGTCTGGCTCCAGACACCAACCAAACCCTTACCCTGCCTATACCAGCTGATTATGGCAAAAACTGCGCAGATAAGGCCTGGGTTGTGGTGAAAGAAGTGGTTTTTAGTGATGGAAGCAAGAAATAAAACCCTTTTCAAATGTCAACTACTCAACAGAATTTCAAGCAATATTTTTTCATTCTGCGCCTCCTGCATTTGTCCATGCTGGGTGCAGTGGTCGTGTTGGGCCTGGTTGCCCATTTTGTCTTGATCCCTGCACCTGATTTCAAGCCCAATGAAAATGGCACCTTGTTCGTCAACATTGCGGCGGTTTATTTAGCCATTGCTGTGGCGCTCAGTTATTGGCTTTTTGGGTTGCGCATCCAGGCTGCAAAGCAACAGATCAACTTGAGCGACAAATTGAATACCTATCGATCGGCTACCATCATTCGATTTGCTTTGATTGAAGGATCGGCATTGTTGGTTGTCGTTTTTTATCTGCTTACTGCTAATCTTGTGCTCCTGGGGATTGCAGGGATAGGTTTAGTGGTTCTGGCACTGCATCACCCCAATCCGGTGAAACTCAAAATGGATTTGGATTTAAGTCCTGTCGAGCTTGCCCGCTTGGAGGATGATACGGATATGGTGGTGCAGTTACCGCTGGTACGAAAATTTTGAAGCCATTTTTAAGCGATTCATACCCTTGAGTTGCCGCTGAAGGGCATGTGCTGCATCAGCTAAAGTTGTTGGTTGAAATTGAACATTTTGCCCCGGCCCTTTTTGTGCTAACTTAGGCCAATCCGCCTGAATCACCTGCCCTAAAATCGGATAACCGCCCGTAGTTTGGTGATCCGCCATCAATACAATGGGTTGGCCATTGGGAGGCAATTGAATGCTACCCCGGCTTAACCCTGCCGACAGTAGGGATTCCTCTTGTACTAATCCAAGTTTTTCTCCTGCGAGGCGATAACCCATCCGGTCGCTGGCTGGAGTGATTTGCCAATTTTGGGTTGACATCTGCGCCTGGCTTTGTTGAGTCAGGGCTTCAAAATGTTGACCTGGAATGAACCGGATGATTTTTGAGTTATAAAATGGCGCGAGGTCTGCATAATAACTGGCTATTTTTGTTTCTTTTCCAATGGGTTGTGCTGCCTTTTTAAACGGCAAAATAGCTCCTTTTTGGAGGCCTCTGCCTTGCCAGCCACCTTGTGTTGCCTTGAGATTGGTACTTTGGCTATTCAGCCAGGGTTTCAGATCAAAACCGCCTTGCACACATAGGTAAGCGTATTGCCCCCAGTGTTTGTGTTGGAAATGCAATTCCGTTCCTGCGGCTACCCAAACTGGTCGGTAAGGTCTTATTGCTTTCCCCGAAATTTTGGCCCCAAAATCGGCAGCTGCCAAAACCATTAAAGTGGGTTCAAGAAATAAAAAACCTGGAGCGGGGAAACAAATTTCCAATGCGGCTTCTGACCCCTCATTGTCGACCAGGTAATTGCCCACTTGTAAAGCCAGTGGATCCATTGCGCCTGAGCGGTTGATGCCATATTGCGCATAGCCTGGGCGCCCCAGATCTTGCACAGTAGCCAACCAACCTTTGTTCAAAACCAAAATACTCATGATTGATTGTATCCATCGAGGAAATTAAAACTCCCCTTAATACACCGCCGCTTTGAGGATAGACTCATAATAAGCCTCGTAAAGGGGCAGAATTTCCTCAATGTCAAAACGTTTGGCTTGCGCGAGGGCGTTGGCTCTGAATTCAGCGAGTACTGCGTCGTCACTCAGGATGATGATCGCATTTTTAGCCATGTCATCCACATCTCCTACATCGCTCAAAAAGCCAGTGACACCGTGAATGTTCACCTCCGGCAAGCCGCCAGCGTTGGTTGAAATCACCGGAACTTCACAGGCCATGGCCTCCAATGCAGCCAAACCAAAACTTTCACTTTCCGAAGGCATGATGAACACATCAGCCACAGCCATGAGTTCTTCAATGGCATCCTGTTTGCCCAGGAAACGAACGTCGTCAATAAGGTCGAGTTCGCGACAGAGGTCTTCGGCAGCGCGCCGCTCTGGGCCGTCGCCAATAAACAGCAACTTGGAAGGCATCTGTTGATTGACCCGATGAAAGACCTGCACCACGTCGTTGATGCGTTTTACTTTGCGGAAATTGGATACGTGGATGAGGATACGTTCTCCTTTAGGTGCAATGGCTTTTTTGAAATGGTCTTTATTGCTTTTGCGGAAGCGGGAAAAATCAATGAAGTTGTAAATCACCTCGATTTCCCGGGTCAAATTGAAGGTATCGTAGGTTTGTTGGCGCAGGCTATTGGATACGGCCGTTACGCCATCCGATTTGTTGATCGAAAATTCTACCACTGGTGCAAAAGACTTGTCTTTGCCCACCAGGGTAATGTCTGTTCCGTGCAGCGTTGTCACTACCGGAATGTAACGCCCTTGGGTCAAGAGGATTTTTTTGGCCATATAGGCTACTGCGGCGTGGGGAATGGCGTAATGGACATGCAGAATGTCCAAACTTTCGTGCTGTACCACATCCACAAGTTTGCTGGTCAGCGCCGTATCGTAGGGGGTATATTCAAAAAGAGGGTATTGTTCGGTATCCACTTCGTGGAAGTATACATTTTCGTGGAAATGGGTGAGCCGGGCTGGGCGTTTATACGTGATAAAGTGGATTTCGTGTCCGTTTCTGGCCAGTGCTAGACCTAGTTCAGTTGCCAAGACGCCGCTACCGCCATATGTGGGATAGCATACAATGCCGATTTTCATGCCTATCAGGTTTCTATGCTCACACGACTTCGGTCGTGATTAGACTACGTTCAGTTCATAAAGTCTAGTTATGGATACAATTGAAAGAATAAAAAGTTTAAAGGCTCATTACCCTGACTTTCGCTCCACTAAAGGCCGAATTTCCGGTTAACTCATCCAGTACATATTCATCAGTAAGGTCGTTGATGCTTACTCCGGCGTATTGTTTGGCTACATCGAGTTGTACCCCCTGCCTGGCATGTCCATAACCATGCGGCATACTGACCACCCCGGGCATGATGGAGGTACTGATCTCCAAAGGCAATTCAATTTCTCCCACCCGGGAGCTCACTTTGACCACCTGATGGTCTTGCAAATGGAGTTGCTCCGCATCCTGAGGGTGCATGTGTAAGGTGCAGCGATTGCGGCCCCGCATCAGGCGTTCAGTATTATGCATCCAGGAGTTGTTGTCGCGCAGGTGCCGTCGGCCAATGAGCAAAAAGGGGAAATCGGAAGCCGTCTGGGTATCGCTCAACAAAGCCCCGACCCGCTGCAAATCTTTTATTAAATCTGCTGGTG